>JABFRW010000062.1 GCA_013140805.1 Candidatus Eisenbacteria bacterium | reverse complement strand
CGGTGCGCCGACCGGCGCGGTGCGACTCCGATTGCGCCCGCACCCGCACCCACGTCCGCACCGGCCGCTAGGCCCGTCACCGCGGCGCTGCCGTCATTCCTGAGCGGCGCCACCACGGCCGCCATCGCCGGGCCGCGCAGCGAGACGGTTCCGTTCACGAAGATCCGCAAGCTGATCGCCGACAACATGGTGCGCGCCAAGCACACCGCGGCCCACACGCACTGCTTCGACGAGTGCGACATGAGCGCGATCGGCGCACTGCGCAAGGAGTACGGCCCGCGCCTCGAGGCCCAGGGCATCAAGCTCACCTACATGCCGTTCTTCATCAAGGCCGCGGTCGTCGGACTGCGCGAGTTCCCGTGGATGAACGCCGAAGTGAAAGACGACGCCATCGTTGTGAAGCGCTACTACAACATCGGTATGGCGGTCGGCCGCGAGGAGAAGGGTCTGATCGTTCCGAACATCAAGGATTGCGATCGAAAGAACCTGGTGCAGCTCGCAACCGACGTGAACGATCTCGCCGCGCGCGCGCGTGCCGATCGGCTCAAGCCCGACGACATCCAGGACGGCACGTTCTCCATTACGAACGCCGGCGTGTACGGCGCGATCAACTCGGCGCCGGTGATCAACGTGCCGGACGTGGCGATCCTCGGAGTGCACAAGATCGTCGAGCGCCCGGTGGTGAAGGACGGCCAGATCGTGATCCGCCCCATGATGAACACCGTCATCGGCTTCGACCATCGCGTCGTCGACGGCGAGATGGCGGTCAAGTTCCTGCGCCGCGTGTGCGAGCTGCTCGAGAAGCCCGAGCTGCTGTGGTTCCACGTGTGAGCCGAACGCTCCAGGTCTGTCATCTCGGTGAGACGCCGTATCGCGAGGGCGTGGCGATCCAGCAGGCGCTGGTCGAGAAACGCGCCGCCGGCGAGTCCGACGACTGGCTCCTGTTTCCCGACCATCCGCCGGTGCTCACGATCGGACGCGCGGGCGGCTGGGAGAATCTCAAGTTCGAGGCGGATGCGATCCGCGACCGCGGTGTGGAAATCGTCGAGGTGACGCGCGGAGGAGACGTGACCTGGCATGGCCCCGGCCAGCTGGTGGGTTACGTGATCGCGGATCTCGCGGCCCTGGGGCACGACACCCACCGACTGCTGCGCGAGATCGAGCAATCGCTGATCGATTCCCTGACACGCTGGGGGCTCGCCGGCGAGCGCATCGAGGCCCGCACCGGGGTGTGGGTCGCGGGGGAGAAGATCGCCTCGATCGGCATCGCCGTGCGTCGATGGGTGAGCTATCATGGCTTCGCGCTCAATGTCTGTCCGGATCTTTCCGGGTTCGACGACATCCATCCGTGTGGCTTGAAGGGCATCGCGATGACCTCCATGGCCCGGAAGCTCGGCACCCGGGCGCCGGATCTCGCCGCGGTGAGGGCGGAGGTCAGCGCGGTGGTGGCCCGGCGACTCGGCTACGACGAGGTGCTCGAGGTGAGTGCCGATACGGCGCGACGCCGGGCGGCTGCGATCCAACCGACGAATCCCATGCGGGAAACTTCCCGCTGAAAGGAAGCTCCATGCTGACGCTGACCGACGCCGCAACCAAGAAGCTCGGCGAGATCATCACCGAGCAGACCACGCTGCAGGCGGATCCGATCGTGGGACTCCGTGTGTTCGTCCAGAAGGGCGGTTGCTCCGGGTACTCCTACGGCATGTCGCTCGCGTCGACGGTCGATACCGGCGATTGGGTCGGCGAGTTCGGCGGGGTCAAGGTGGTGGTCGATCCGCAGAGCGCCGCGGTGCTCGACGGCGTCCGCATCGACTACGTCGAGTCGCTGCAGGGCAATGGTTTCTCGATCCAGAATCCCAATGCGGTGCGCTCATGCGGTTGTGGCAATTCGTTCGAGACCGCCGAGACGGCCGAGACCGCCCAGGGCAAAGATGCGGCCCATGGGGGCGAGGCGCACGCGTGAAGATCACGCTGTTCTCGATCGAGGAGGCTACGCGCCAGCTCGTCGAGGTCCGCCCCCGCATGGAGCAGCTCGTCAAGATGAACGCCGAGTTCGACCGCATTCAATCGCGCGTCGGCGTTCTGAAGGTCGTGACCGCCGGAGTCTCGGACGATAATCCCGATCTGCGCGAGCGCAAGGCGCTCGAGGAGCGCACCCAGGCGCTGGCCGAGGAGATCTCGCGCGGCATCGCGGCGATTCAACGCCTCGGCGCGGTGGTCAAGGATCTCGATCGCGGACTGGTGGATTTCTATGCACTCTCGGGTGACCGGCTGGTGTTCCTGTGCTGGCGACTCGGCGAGTCCGAAGTCTCGCACTGGCACTCGCTCGACGGCGGCTTTTCGAGTCGCCAGCCGCTGCACTCGAGCGAGCGCGACTAGCGGTTCGGGCCTTCGCCTCGAACCCTGAAGGTCGAATGAGCAGCCTCCTCCATCCGTCGCCGGCCGGAGCACTTCCGTTCTCGGACTATGTCGAGCTGACCGCCGACGCGATCCGCGAACGCACCTGGGCGGCCAAGCGCACGCTCGGACGCCGCGCCGTGATCCTCGGACACCACTACCAGCGCGAAAGCGTCATGGAGTTCGCGGACTTTCGCGGAGACTCCTACAAGCTCTCGCAGCTCGCGGCCTCGCAGACCGATGCCGAATACATCGTGTTCTGCGGCGTGCACTTCATGGCCGAGTCGGCGGACGTGCTGCGCCAACCGCATCAGTCGGTCGTGATACCCGACCTCAAGGCGGGTTGCTCGATGGCGGACATGGCGGCGATCGAGGACGTCGAGGAGGCGTGGGAACGCCTGCAACGCGTGCACGGCGATACCCTCACGCCGGTCACCTACATGAACTCGACCGCGGCACTCAAGGCGTTCTGCGGCGCGCGCGGCGGCGTGGTGTGCACGTCTTCGAATGCTGCGACGGTGCTGGCATGGGCATGGGAGCGCAAGCCGCGCGTATTCTTCTTTCCGGACCAGCACCTGGGCCGCAACACCTCGGTCGCGATGGGGCTCCCGCTCGACGCACTGGCCGAATGGGAGTTCCGGGTACGCGAGCTGGACGCGTTCAACGCGCGGTGCTTCCGGCCCGAGACACGCGTCGTCCTGTGGCGCGGCTGGTGCTCGGTGCACGGCAAGTTCACGCTCGAGCAGATCCATGCGGAACGTGCCGCCGACCCGAGCGTTCGGATCCTCGTGCATCCGGAGTGTCCATTCGACGTGGTGCAGAACGCCGATCGAGTGGGTTCGACCGAGTTCATCATCGATCAGGTGCGCGGCGCGGCGCCCGGTACGCACTGGGCGATCGGGACCGAGATCAATCTCGTGCATCGCCTCGCGCTCGAGCATCCGGACCAGCGCATCCATTCGCTCCAGACCAACGTGTGCCCGTGTGCGACCATGAACCGCATCGATCCCGCGCACCTGTTGTGGACGCTCGAGAATCTGGTCGACGGCCACGCGGTGAACGTGGTTCGCGTGCCGGACGACGTGAAGCGCGACGCACGCGTCGCGCTCGACCGCATGCTGGCCCTGAAGGGCGATGGACAGGTGGCGCGCGCCACCATGAGCGAGGACTGACGTGAGCGACGAACTGGTCACCCGCGACGACGACGGACGCACTCAGATCCGCGTGCTCGGCGCGCCGCGCCCGCCGGTGCCCGAGAAGCTGCCGGTCACGCCGCGCTTCGGAGGCTGTGCGTCGGGTGCCGGGGTCGGAGTCGGAGCCGACTCAGCGTCCGGTCCCTCGTATCGCCGGCTTCCCGAGTGGCTCAAGGTCCAGCTGCCGGGCAGCGGGGAGTACGCCGAGACCAAAGCGCTGCTGCGAAGCCAGAAGCTCGTGACCGTGTGCGAAGAGGCGCGGTGCCCGAACCTCGGCCACTGCTGGTCGCGTGGCACCGCCACCATCATGATCCTCGGCGACATGTGCACGCGGCGCTGCGGTTTCTGCGCAGTCGGACCCGGCAGGCCGAACGGGTTCATCGATTGGGACGAGCCGCGGCGGGTCGGAGAAGCCGTGGCCGGGATGGGATTGCGCCACACCGTGATCACTTCGGTGGCACGCGATGACCTGTCGGACGGCGGCAGCACGATCTTCGCCCGCACCATCGAAGAGATCCGCAAGCGTTCGAGCACCGTGATCGAGATCCTGATTCCGGACTTCCGCGGAAAGCGTGAGGACCTGCAGCGCGTGATCGACGCGCATCCGGACGTGATCAATCACAACATCGAGACCGTCGAGCGCCTGCACCCGATGGTGCGTCCGAGTGCTCGTTACGATCGCACGCTCGAACTGCTTCAACGCGTCAAGGCGAGCGGCGCGGGTATCAAGACCAAGTCGGGCCTGATGCTGGGCCTCGGCGAGCGTGACGACGAGATCGAGCAGACCCTGCGCGACCTGGTCGCGCACGAATGCGAGCTGCTCACGATCGGTCAGTACCTGCGGCCGAGCCCCAATCACCTGCCGGTGATCGAGTACGTGCACCCGGACAAGTTCCGCTCATGGGGCGAGCAGGCGGTGGCACTCGGCTTCGAGAACGTCGCGAGCGGTCCGCTGGTGCGTTCGAGCTTCCACGCCGACGAACTCGCCGGCACCGTCAGGCCCGGCGAGAGCAGTAAGCGCGCCGGCTAGCGCCCCGGCAGGATCTCGAGCGTCGCGACGCGCAGTGCGCCGTCGGTATCCCGGGCACCGGTAGCACGGAGCCGATCGCCGATGCGGGCCGCGTTCACCACCGAGTGCATGGCGACGACCGCAGGGTCCGGCGGCTTCATGAAGACCGACGGCACGCGCCACTGATCGGTGACGCCGGGACCGACTTCGATCGTCAGGTCGACCCCTCCGTCGACGGGTCGATCGTCGCGCAGCGCGGTCAGCGTGCCGGTCGTGATTGGGACCAGCTCGACGGTGGGCGGCGCCGTCGTGCGTTCGCGCGTCGAGCAGCCGGCCGAGGTCAGCAGCAGCGTGGTGGCTGCGAAGAGCAGGAAGAGCGGGATCGCGCAGCGCAGAGTGCGCGTGAGTCGCTGAAGGTCCTGGATCATGGCGAACTCCTTTCGGCCCGGTCGAAACCAGCGCCCAGGCATCCTACTACCAATTGAGACCCGGTGGGGTTCCGGGCGAATTGGGCCATGCACCCGGGCGCCGCTCGCCATCACGGCACCCAGAGGGACGGCACGCCTCGGAACTTCTGCATCAACGGAGCAGGACGAGCTTCATGCGTCGCGATTCCGTAGGGGTCTCGATCGCATAGAAGTAGACACCCGAGGGTACCCGTTCGCCCGTCGAGTTCGTACCGTTCCACGGTGTACTGTGAGCTCCGGCTTCAAACTGCCCATCGCGCAGAACTCGCACCCGGCGACCGCTCAAATCGTAGATCGCGAGTCGCACGTGCCCGGCGGCCGGCAGATCGAATTGGACTTGGGTTTCGCCCCGGAACGGATTGGGCCTCGAAGGGTGAAGGGTGAAACGTGTCGGTAGAGCCGGCTGCTCTCCGCCGACATCGACCGGAGTGTCCCCCACGCCGATCGTCAGCGGCAGAATCGCTGGAGGGGCGAAAGGCGCGTCGTGGAACACGTTGAGGACGGCGGTGTAAACGCCTTCCACATCCGCGTTCGCGGCCGTGAAATAAATGACATCAGACTCGCCCGGCCCAAGTGTGCCGGCGAGCGGGGAGTCAATCGTCACGTCGACCGGGATGCCGAAGTTCACGCGCTGTGCCCAAACCACCGTACCGGCGGCATTCAACAGGGCCGAGTCCGGCGGGGTCGGGTAATCGAATCCTTGAATCGAACGGTTGATGTTTCCGAACGCCACGTTGTCCGGCAGATTGGTGCCGTCGTCATGGAATGCGGTTGCGGTCCCCTCGAAAGCGCAGCCCAGGAGATAGCGCCGCGTGGGTTTCAGTACCGTGCTCATCAGGCCCGACGCGTACCAGTTCGGACCAGTCCCGGAACTCACGGTGCGAGTGAAGATCTTGCGCCACAGTCCTATGAGGGGCGTGACCTCCTCGAAGATGAAAAACTCCAGCTGGGTGGCGGTGGGAATGTCGAGCCATTGCTCGATCCCGGTAATCGGCAGTCCGACCCCGGCCCGGAATACATTGCCGACCCAGCCCGACTGGGTCGTGACCGGGAACGTAGTGATATCGAACTCGAGCTGATCCTCCCCTTCGACTCCGATCATGTCGAGCGTGTAGTTGATCGAGCCGATTCCGGTGTTGGCCAGCGACACGCTGTCGCTGCGCGTGCCGCCAACCGGCACCACCAACGAGCGTCCCTCGGGTATCAACGTGAGCAGGGGGATGGCTTGAACGTTCAGGGTGATCTGGATGGTGTCCGCGCTGTTCACGGGATCGTTCGAGGTCACGACGACGTTCGTGATCACGGAGCCCGCGGGCAGGGACCCGGCCGCGAAATTCGCGGAGATCGTGACGGTCCCGTTTGCAGCGATCGAACCGGTGGGCGGAACGATCGAAAGCCACGAGACGTCCGGCGCCTCGCCGAGTTCGTAGTTCAGAAGTCCGTTGGGCGTGCCAGGATTCGAGATCGTGAAGGCAAGGGAGCCGGACTGAGTCTGCGGAAGTGAATGGGTCAGAGACGTCGTGCTCACCCGCAAACGCGGATCGCCGCTGGAGCGGAGCAGGTCGAGGTAGGCGGTCATGAGACCGCGCTGGGTGTGGGTGGTGCTGCGGAGGCCGCCGAACTCGTAGGCAGCGCCGATCGCGCGGCCTAGGAAATAGGGGGCGCGGAACACCGAGACCACGATGTTGGTGGTGGTGTTGCGGAATACGGTGGTCGACAGGGTCGGCACCAGGTCGTCGATCGAGCTGTTGGGTCCCGCGTAGGTGAACTGGAAGCCGGCGAGATCGTTGAGACCGGTGAGGCTAAACAGATCGGCGGTGCCAGTGGATCCCGCCGCGAGCCCAAACATCGGTCGCAGGTCGAAGCCGCCTGCGGAGACCGGATCGAAGTTGAAGCAGTCGCCACCTTCGAGGTAGAGCCGGCCTCCGTCACGTACGAAGTTCTCGAGTGCCGCGCCTTCGGTGGCGTTGATCACGTGCTTGTTCGGAGCGACCCCGACGCATGCGAACACCATCGAGTGAACGTTGAGATCGCTCGAGAAAACAAACAGGCTAGTGACCTTGACCGCGTACTCGCCGAGCGATTGGAGCGCGGTCAAGATCGAGTCGGCGCTGGTCGCCGGCACGCCGGGGGCCTGCCACACCAGGATGTCGGGAATGGGGCCGACGAAGCAGTCGGGGGCGGCGACCTGGGGACTCTCGTGGACGGGGGACTCGGAGTCGATGGCTGAGACGCGATAGGAGTAGAGAGCCCCCGGTGGCGGCGTATCGATGTAGGAATCGACGAGGCCTGAGTCGCCGGCAGCGCGGGCGAGTTCGATGAGCAACGCGCCGTTGCGATACAGACGCACGCCGGCGAAATCGTCGAGGCGGGTGCCGTCGCTCTGGCGGGTCGGGTTGGTCCAGCCAATCGTGGCGGTGGTCAGAGAGCCGAGACTGATGAGGTTCGAGGGTGCGGCCGGCGTGGGCGACCCGCCGGCGAACACGGTGATGTCGGCGAGCACGCTCAGGCTGTCGGTCACGTCGTCGCGGGTGCGCACGCCATAGGTGTAGAGCTGACCGTCGATCAGGCCGGAGTCGACGAACTGGAGCACGCCCTGATCGACATTCGCCACCACCGCACCGTCGCGCAGCACGTCGATCGAGAAGTCGACCAGCGGCGATCCATCCAGGAACGCCGTGGGATCGGCCCATTGAATGAGCGCCGAGGTCGGGGTCGAGTAGTCGCTGAACGCGCTCAGTTGCGCGGGGGTATTCGGGTCGCGCGGATCACCGAGCAGAATCGGTGAGACGTAGGCCAGAAAGTTACCGGTGCGATTGTCGGTCCAGGCCGGCATCGCACGGCCATTGTTGGCCGCGATGCCGAGATAGTCGCCCATGTATCCGGCGGCGAGCCCGGGGATCGGAGTGGGCGTGAAGCTCACGTCGGAAACGGGGAAGTTGTCCCAGGTTGCGCCGCCACTATTGGACGTGGCCATGTAGACGCGCGTCAAACTGTTCGCCGGATCGTCGCGACGATCGTAAAAGATCACGGCCAGATTCCCAGTCACCGGGTCGCAGGAAATCCAGGGGAACCACTGCGAGTTCGTTCCGGCATCGTTGTTGACGAGGACCGGCGTTGAAAACGTGGTGCCGCCGTCGGTCGATTTGACCATCCAGATGCTCGCGTCGGTGCCCAGATTGACGCCCGGAACGCCGACATTCGTCCACACGATGTAGACCGTGCCGCGACGCGGCCCATTGGAGACATCGACGGCCATCGAAGGGAACGAATTGCGGCGGATCGTGGTGTTCGGCAAAGCTATGTTGCGTTGACCGCGGATGTTCGTGATCTTGCGAGACTCGCCGAGCCACGTGACGCCACCATCGGTCGACTTGTTGAGCCCGATCGCGATCTCGTTGGCTGGAAACGCGTCGTAGACCGACCAGGTCACGTACAGTTCGCCATTCGGGCCGACCTGATTGTTGCAACCCTGGTTGTGGGACCCCGCGAGCACGTTGTTCGAGATGTTGCGCACTGGCGACCACGTGAGCCCGCTGTCGGTCGAGCGGCTGTATTCGATGTCGCCCAGGTTCGCCGCTCCGGTGCCGAGATTGGACCAGGTATTGTGGTAGACGCCGAGATGCGGGCTGCCCGCTACGTTGTCGACCGCGAGGTGATTCTTGTCGAGCCCCGCCGCGGTGGCGACCGTACGATGAGTCCAGGTGGCGCCGTGATCGGTGGAGAAGCTGACACCCTGACCGCCGCTGGGCGAGATGTAGCCCATCATGAAGCGACCGTCGGGCCCGATCACCGCCGCAGGGTCGCCGCGATTGGCGAGGCCTCCGGGGTTGTCGCCCCCCGACCAGGTAGCTCCGCCATTGGTCGACCAGTAGGTTCCGGTGCCGAACACGGTCGTGACGGGGAAGTTCGTGGTGTTGCTACCCACGAACACGATATTCGAGTTCGTGGGATGGATTGCGCATGAGAGTTCGGTTTGAGTGCGATTCGTGGCGGGCAGCACAGCGACGTCCGGGGAATCAGTTGCTGTGAGCCGCCCGCCGGTGACGATCGAAGGATGGCGGATGACCTGCCCCGGGACGTTCGGGGCGTCGCCGCCTTGCATGAGATGCAGCACGCTCCACCGCGGATCGGCCGACGCATCGGGCACAGCTGGCGTGGGGGCGGGCAGAGCACTTCCCGCGCGGGCGAAAGCCACGAACACCGCCGCGATGGACACGACTCGACGCAAGCAAGGCATCTCGGCCCCCTGAGAACGGAAAATGGGTCCAGACCGCGGCGATGAAGAGGTGGCGACAAAGCGGCGGTTGATACAGGCGTTCGGACTCGATCGAGTGCGGATCGCGTTCCACCGGCCACAGCGGCCGGAGTCTCCATGAACTAGTGCATGAGCACGATTCGCTGAACACTGCGCCCGAGTTTGGTCTCCAGCCGCGCAAAGTAGACTCCGGCGCCGAGCGACTCCCCATTTGCCCCCCGCGTGCCCCAGCGAATCCTCTGTTCGCCGACTACGTTCCCGCGCCACGGCGTCGCGCGGCGACGTCCGCTCACATCCCAGATCGAGAGTTCGGCAGCCCCTGCGGCCTCAAACTGAAACGTCACCTCGCCGCGCGCAGGATTCGGCCACGGAGCCGCGAATGTCAGCGCTTCCGAGTCGCGCCCCGGTACCCCGGTCGCCGAGCGCGGCTGCAAAGTCAGCGCGACGGTCGTGTCGGCGAGGCTTCGGAAATTGTCGACGATCAACGTGTCCCAAACGGTGCTGGGCGGTATCACGCGCAGCCGATAGAGCTTCGAATCCGTCACTACGCGTGCGAAGCCCGCGGCGTTCGTCACGTCGTCGATCGTGACCAGCAGCTGTGAGGTCTGGAGATCGACGAAGTCGAGGTTGGCTCCGACGATCGGGTTCAGCGTGCCTTGTTCGCGAATCGTGGCGTTCACCCAGTGCCCTTGGGGAAACGTAAGGGTCCCCAGATTAGTAGGCCCCGATACCGCGACATTGAGAAGCCGTACGGGAATTAGGCGGGTCGCGACTGGCGGACTGACGGTCACTCGATACGTACCCGTGCCCACCAGCACGCTGAAATCCCCGAGCCCGTTCGTGAAGTCACCGAGTGTCTCGACGCGCGGAAAGCTTGGCGGCAGCATCCAGTCCACGTCGACGTCCGCGTCGGCGACTCCGCTCGAGGTGGTGGCGCTGACGCAGTGAGCCGAGAGTGCGAGCCCGCTCGAAAGCACGAAATTCGGCAGCGATTGGTCCCCACTCACGACCACTGAGTATTGCGACTGGGTCGCCAGCGGAGCGCCCGATGGCGGCTCGGCGGTGATGTCGTAGACACCCGGAGGGACGACCAGCGTGCCGAGCCCCGCGGGTGAAGTGGAGTTCAGCGGCGTGAACAGCTTCGTGTGTCCGGGCACCGTGCGCGCGATGAGCTTGCCGTCCGCGATTGGAAAGAAGCCGGCATCCGTGACCGAGCACGACAGCACCCAACCGTCTTGAACCACCACGTCTCCGAGGTCGAGGTCGGTCGCGAGGTTCTGACTCTTGATCTCGCGTGGTGCCTTGTGGGCGGCCGGTGCCGGAACGATCTCCACGTTCCACACGCCTGCATCCACGAGTGTCAGGAAACTCCCATCGGCAAGGGTGCCGTCGTCCTGCACGTTGTTCGGAGCATCGCCGGTGACATCGCGAAAGCGAATGCTGACGCCCGCAACGCCGCCCGCACTCGAGTCCACCACGCGCCCCTGCAAGTAGACACCGCTCGGCAATACGAGGTTCTCCGTGATCGTATTGTTGTTGACCTGAAGGTCCCTGATTTCGCCCTGGAAGAGATGCGCGCCGATCGGAGGATGGAAGTACAGGTCGTAGCGGCCGTTCGCGAGCGTCAGGGAATAGTTCCCGTTCGGCAGCGTCGAGTCGTTCGGAATCACGACGAACTGACCGGTCTGCCGATCGAGCACGTCGATGTCGCAAGGGTAGACCGGACCGCCCACCGAGCGAGAAATGTTTCCCTGCACGCCGAATGCGAACGCGTCAGTGGCGAGAGTCAGGGCGACGAGGACTTGCGCTGGAAGCTTCATCGTATCTCCTCAGAATGCTCGTGCACCTTCAGTTGCCGAGCGAGTCGTAGAGCGCTTCGAGTTCATGGCAGGACCACGATGCGGGTGACGATGGACTCTCCGTTCGCGCGCGCGCGGACCAGATAAACGCCCGTTCGGGCCTGGTTTCCACGCTGGTCGCGTCCATCCCAATCGAGTTGCGTTGTGCCGGCAGGCAAGGAGCGGTCAGCCAGGGTCCGGATCGCACGTCCGGTGGGGCTGAAGACCTCTACGCGCGCGGCGCCGGAGTTCGGGAGTTGGAGTGCGAAGCGCGCTCGCCGCGCGCTCGGATTGCCGAGCGCGAGCAGTCGGATCGATGCGACGGGCGACCGTGAGTTCGAGTCGTAGCGAAGCTGAAGCGTCGTGTCCCGAGTCACCGTCACGCCGCTCGCAATCAGCGTGTCGAGCGTACTTCCCGATGGCGGCGAGACGGTGAGGCGGAAGCGACCCGCTGGCAGCACCAGCCGAAACGAGCCGCGTTCGTCGGTGTTGTCATCGGGCGTGACCACGCTGGACCCGCTGGTTTCCTCGACGACGTCGAGATCTCCATCGACCACGGGCTCTCCAAACGGCCCCGTGAGCGTGCCCGTAACCTCGAATCCAGAAGTCAGGGAGACATCGAGAGCGAGGTCCGAGCTCAACGTGAGCGGCCCCGAGCGCGTCGCCACCAGCCGTGAGCCGAGCGGGGGCTCGAACGTGACGCGATACGTGCCGGGTTCGACTGCCGAACGATAGAAGCCATCGAGTCCGATCTCTCGAAATAGCGCGGGCTGGCGCACGCGAGTGTCGGCCTGATCGAAGGTGACGCGGCCGCCGCCGAGCGGACTCCCAAGTTCGTCGCGAAGCCGGCCCATCAGGTGCACTGCGGCAACCAGGCGCGTAACAATCGTATCGGTCCCGGCCACCACGCGGGGAACGAGTCGGGTGGGTGCGAGCGCGGTGTCAATCGACCCCGGAGTCACCGTGATGCGATAGATTCCTGACTCGACGAAAGCCGCAAAGGTGCCGAACGGTGAGGTCACATCGCCGATCACGGGCTGACGCAGTTCGCTTGCCGCGTCGTCGAAATCAAGCAATGCGCCGGCCAGGGGTCGATCGCCCGGGCCCAACACGCGCCCAAGCTGTCGCACCGACGCCGGGAGCGTCCAGTTGAGTTCTAACGTCCCCGCGACCACGACTCCGTTGATTCGCTGAGGCGCGAGTCCCGATCCCACCAAGGGCTCGCACACCAAATCGTAGCGGCCCGCAGCGATCTCGAGGTCGTACTTCCCGGTCGTGCGCGAGCTGGTATCGAACGAGAGCTTGTTGCCGAATCGATCGAACACGTCGAAGTCGGCGTTGTTGACAGGTTGGCCGGCAAGATCGAGCACGCGGCCGGTAATCAGGTCGGCCCGCACCGGCGCGGCGATCTCGATACCTGCGATCAGCGCCGCGAGGAGCGTGAGGCGGATCAGGGGTGGTGGATGAGTCATCTCCAACTCAATTCTCCGGGGAAAACCATTCGAAGCCGAAGCGAACGGATCGCACGTCGTAGGTGCGATCGTGACGCGACGAGGTCTGGTCGAGAAGTGTTCCGGCGATGAGCAGGGTGAGCTGAGGGTGAACCGTCACGGCGGCTCGAATTCCGGTTTCGATCCATTGATCGCGGCGGCGAAAGTTGGAGTCGGTCGCCTCAGCCTCTGGATAGCGCTGAGTCCCGCTCACCAGCCAGGGTTCGAGCTTCCAGCGGCCGCGAGCGACCGTGATGCCGCCGCTGACCCAGCGCTCGTCTTGCGAGTACCTGGCTGTGCGGCCGGTGGTGGAGCCGCCGCCGAGTTCGGCGCGCAGCGTCACGATCGGCTGGGGGCGCCAGTCGAGCCGTGCGCTCCACGACGGGCCGGAGGCGTCACGGATATTGAACACGTTCACGTAGTCGTCACGGCGATAAGTCCACTGTGCGCGAGCACGAATCCCACTCGGCAGTGCTTGCCGCAATCCTACTGTGGACTCAATCCGCCGGAATTCTGCGCGCCCCGCGTCGTCCTGGAACTTGATTCGTGCGGGCGTCCACCCTGCTTCCCATACCAGCTGCGATGACCCCCGGCGTACCGCCAGCACTCCGCCGTATTCCTCAAAGCCCGCGATCCCGACTCGCTGATAGCGGCTGAGACTGGTGTTCAAACCGAAACTCAATTTCAGTTGACTCGCGATTCGCGCCGCGCTGCTGATTTCGAAGCGGGTGAACGCGGCCTGATCCGGGCCCGAGTCGTCGGAGTTCGGCATGACGTCGGAGGTCGTGAACCCTTCGACGGCGAGCTTCCACTGCGGATCCTCGATCGGGCTCGCCATCGGGGCGCTGCCGACCGGGCTCCCGAGCAGGAGCAGCGTGAGCATCGAGCACGATGCCATGGGCAATCTCACAGAATTTCTCCGTGTGGCTGGGCGAGCTTCAGGATGTGCCTTCGTGCACGTTCTCGCTCGCCATCACGCCACGAATGAAGTGCGAGCAACCGCAGCCGCGAAAGGCGCTGCCACCACAACGTGCGTGATGGCGCGGCGTGCCCGCCGGCCGCGCGGTAGGCCTCGACGACAACGGTGAGCAAGGCGTGTGCTTCGCCGGGGAGCCACCACTCCAACTCGGCGGCGAAGTTCCCAAGGTCCTCGGCGGGTTCGCCGCGATGGGCTTGTTCCCAATCCAGCACGTACGGCCTTCCCCCGGCTGTGACGATTTGGCCCAGGTGAAGGTCACCGTGGATCAGGCTGACGCTCGAGGCACGAGGGGCCGCGGAGTCTTCGAGTTCAGAGAGCTGTTGGCGAGCAGAATCCAGCCCGCGCCACAGGGCCGCCCCAAGCTCGGGATCGGCTAGTGCGGCCAGTCGAATCTGGCGCTCGGCCGCGAGCATCGCTTCCGCGGGTCCGCGTGCGGGCAGGCCAAGCGGAGCGCAGGCGTGGATGCCGGCGAGTGCCTCGCCCAGGGCGTGCCAGAGCTCCGCGGGCGCACGAACGGTCGGAGACTTGCCTTCGATCCGTTCGAGCCACAGGCCATCGGGGCCCTCACGCTCGAACACTCGCGGCACCTGGAAACCAGCGGTCAAGAGCAAGTCGTGAGTGTTGCTCAAGCGCTCGGTCAGGCTCTCGATCCGAGCCGTGGGACGCAGTGCAAGGACACGATCCGGTCGTTCTTCGAACGCCAGGGTGGCGCGCCGACCGAGACGATGCGACAAGACCCGGGAGCCCGACTCGGCCAAGCGCGACGTGAACGACGGAAGCTCGAGGTCGATGCCGGCCGGAATCACACTCGCATGGGGATCGAGCTTGAGCCAAAACGCGATCCGCCCCGACTCTGCGACCGGCTCGAATCGCGCAATCGCGCCGTCTCGATGCGGCCAAACCGCCGCGAGGCGGCGATCACGGGCGCGGTGACCCAGCAGTTCGCTCCTCCGCCGCGAGTCGATCAGGATCTCGAGCGATCGGGAAAGCGGGCTGGCTACGGGCGCCCGACTTGAACCAGCGCGAGTCACAACCGCCGGGTTCGCTGCGAGCCTCGCGCCCAGACCCGCGAGGCATGCACCAGCACCCTCGCGCCATTCGGGATCTCCGACCTGCAAGCCTCTCAACACGCGGCGCCCGTAGGCGAGGGCGAGATGAAACTCGAGTCTCCCCGCGTCATAGCAGGCGCCGATCGCGGCGCGGGCGATGCGCTCTGCCGAGTCCAGCTCGAGCGCGCGCCCGGTCCGGAGCGCGACATCCACGGCGAGGTTCGCGATGTCCGCGTGCGGATCGCCATCTCCCAGCTCGTCCCAATCCAGCAATGAATAGCCCTCTGCGTGCATCAGGATCTGGTCGGCAGTGAGATCGCCATGGCGTGGATGCACGGCGATCGGTCGCAGCTCCCCCGCGAACCGCATGAGGCTGGCTGAAAGATCGCGCACCAGCTCGACGCGTTCGGGCCACCAGGCAGCCAGGGCTTCGAGGGCCTTGACCGCGGCGCGCAGATCATGGCGGTCACTCGCGGCGGAATCGGCTCGAACCAAAGGTTCCGATTGGTAAAGCGGCGCCAGCGCGAGGCCCGCGGATTCGTCGAGCAGCGGGTGCCGCTCGAGCTTGGCCGGGCTGGGGATCGCGTCGCACTCGAGTCGCTGCGCGAGCGGTGTGCCCGGGAGCGCTCGGGTCGCGAACCAATGGCGCTCCGCATCCACGCCTTCCACGCTGGGTACGCTCAGATCGAAGCCTGCCGCGCGCTGCCAGCGGGCGAGCGTGGTGCGAAATCCCACCGCGGGGTACGCGCGCAGATAGGCTCGGTGCTCGCCTCGCGCGCCAGTCCCGTCGTCCCGCCATCCGAGTGTCGCCAGCAACACCGCCCGTCGCGCGGGCTTCCAACGAATCAACTCGACCCGGGAACGCCGTTCCCGCACCCTTGCGCCCTCGCCGAGACCTAGCGTCACGCCCGCTTGTATCCGATTCTTCAGGCGGCGAGGCACTGCGACCGCCGACAGCCCGCGCACCGCACGGTCGTTCGGAAACGCCACCAGCAAGACCCTCGCATCGGTTTCGACGCCCGCTCCATCACGCCACGGCGCGCATGCGATCGCCGGACCGATCACTGGACGTTCCAGGTGGAGGGCGCAGGCCTTGGCGTGGGCTTCCGCGACGCGCGCGGGATCAGCGACGTACATCGATGCCTGCAAGTGGCCGGCTTCAGACCCCGCTCGCCACTCGACCGTCAATCCGAGCAACGCGCTGGTATGGAGCTTCCCGCGCAGGTAGTCGACCCTCGTCGCGGTCACCTCGAGACCGTGGGGGCCGAGCGCATGCGCGAGCGTGGCGCGCACGGCGGCGCGATCGAGCAGCGCAGCAGCCGAGCCGATCGGTGAGCGGCCGGTCGCCGCAACGGAGCGCACGGTCACGCGACCCCCGCGAGGGATCGGTGCGAAGCCACGCGCCCGCCCGCCAGCACGATCTCGAAGTCCGCCACCAGCCCTGGATGCTCACGATGGGTGACGATCAGAACGGTGCGGCTCTTTGCCAGCGTGCGCAGCGCCGCCAACACGTGATCGCGACTCGCGTCGTCGAGGTGGGCGAATGGCTCGTCGAGCACGAGGATTGGCGCGTTGCGAAGCGTGGCGCGCGCGATCGCGATGCGTTGCCGCTGGCCGCCCGAGAGTTCGGCGCCTCGCTCACCGACCACGGTGTCGAAGCCGTTCGGCAATTCGGCTGCGAAGCGGTGAACACCGGCGCACTCCGCGGCGGCATGGATCGCCTCTTGCGTGGCGTCGGGGTCCCCGAGCGCGATGTTCTCGCTGACCGTCAGTCCCAGCAGTACCGAATCCTGGAACACCACAGCGACCTGACGGCGCAGCGACTCGAGCGTGTATTCGCGCAGGTCGACACCATCGAGCAGCACGCGACCCGAGGTCGGATCGACGAGGCGGGGGACCAGTGCGAGGAGCGTGGACTTCCCGGCCCCGGATTCGCCGCGTATCGCCCCGATCGAACCGGCCGGTACCTCGAACGAGACGTCATCCAGCGCCAGGTCGCCGCGTTCGTACCGAACTCCGACGTTCTCGAATTCAAGTCGGCCGCTCGCGCGCTCGCAGGTTCGAGCGGCGACTCGATCGGTGATCGTGGGTACGGTGCGCAGCACCTCGGCCACGCGCTCGCCGCACACGGCCGCCTTGGCTGAACGCGACACCACCTGAGCGAGACGACGCAGCGGGCGATAGAGCACCCGCTGGTAGGTGAGAAACACAATCAGCCCGCCGGCGGTGAGATCGCCACGCAGAACGGCAAACGTGCCGAACACGATCGTCACCGCGACGCCCGCCGAGGTCATGAGGTCGAGGGAGCGCGCCAGCAGCGCTTCGAGCCGCGAGGCTTTGAGGCTCGATCGCAGGTTCGACCGATTCTCGCGTTCGAACGCCCCGGCGACCTGCGCGGCGGCACCGAACGCCTGCAGCATTGCCACCGCACCGAGCGCCTCACCCGACCGGCCGGCGAGCGCACCTTCCTTTTCACGAGTCCTGCGCACCACGCGCCGAATCTTGCGCGTGAGCAACGTTCCGAGCACGGCGACCGGTGGAACGGCGACGAGCGAAATCAGCGTGAGCCCCGCGTCCAGCCACAACATCATCCCGAGCGTTCCGACGATCAGCAGGACCGATGCCGCGGCGTCCAGCAGGCTTCCGACCAGCAGTTCGCGGAGCATCACGATGTCGCCGGTAAGTCGCAGCAGCACGTCACCGTGGGAGCGCCGGGTGTGCCACTGCGATGGCAAGATCATGAGGTGACGGAACAGATCACGGCGTATGCGTGCCACCACTCGCTGCGCCGCTTCGCTCAGCACGATGGTTCGCACGTACTCGAAGAGCCCGGCGAGCGCCGACGCCAGCAAAGTCGCAAGCGCAGCTCCGATAATGAGCGTGCGAACCGGCAGCGCGTCGATCGAGTGCGCCAGCCAACTCGGATGCGGTGCGCGATTCGGCACCAACACCTGGTCGATCACGACTTGCAATGGCAGTGGTCGCAAGACCTCGGCGAGTACCGCGAGGGCTGAGAGAGCCAATGCAACGGCGAGCCGGCCCGCCTGCGGACGCACGGTGGGTGCGAAGAACCGTAGCACGCGACCGGATCGCGCCAGTGAGGTGCGGAAGCGATCGATCCGCGAACCGGAGTTCATGGGCGGGCCTCGGCTCGATCCGCGGCGCGCAGAAACTCCAAGATTTCGCCGCCCACGTGATCCCAACTTCGGGATCGCATGTGTTCGCGAGCCGCAGCGCCAACACGAGCGGCGAATTCGCGGTCGGTCGCGAACCTCAAGATCGCGGTCGCCAGCCCGTGAACATCGCCGGGCTCCACCAGCAGGCCTGTCACCTCGTGTTCCACCATGCGTCGTACCGGACCGATCGAGGTCGCCACCACCGGCCGCCCGGCCGCCATCGCTTCGCCGAGCTTGAGCGGCGAGAAATACAACCCTGCGGACGGATACGGCACCATCACGATGTCCATCATTGCGAGGTAGGCAGGAATCTGCTCGTGAGGGACTGCGCCGACCAAATGCAGCGGCACGCCTCGACGTTGAGCTGCCTCGAGGAGCAGGTTTCGCTGCGGACCGTCGCCCACGATCATGACCTGGAGCGGCACGGTCGTTCGAACGAGCGCGGCGGACTCCACTACGGCGGCGAGATCGTGCCAGGGCCGGAGCGATCCGACGAACCCGACACGAACGTGGTGTCGTGCGCCGTCGGCTGGCCCGGCGAAGGGCCTCAAGTCCGGATCGGGAGCGTCAAAGAAAGTACGATGGACGCCATTGGGAATCACCCGCACCGCAAAGTCATGTGGCGCGAGCCTCCGGACCCAGTGCGCGACTTCCTCCGATACCGCGATCGCTCCGCAGCTGGCGGAGAATCCGTTACGGAAGTGAATGAGTGCCTGATCACGCTGGCGGAATCCGCGATGGCGGGCAGCTTCCTCGTCGAGCGGGGCGTTCACCTCGTAGACGTGCGGGAGGCGCAACTGCGCGGCGGCGAGCGCCCCGTGGGGCGCCATCAGCGCCAAACGCTCATAGACGTGAGAGGCCCCGCTGGTTGCCAGTGCTCGCGCGATCAACTCCTGATCGGCCCCGATCGGCAGCACGCGAACCTCGAGTCCCAGGCGCAGTAGCGAAGCATAGCCGTCGGCCGGGCCGGGGTTAGTGACCATGGCAGTGACCTCGAGCCCGGCTTTCAGCCACGCTTCCGCCTCAGCCCGCAAGTGAATCGAGCAGCCCTTGGTGCCCCCGAGCGGTGCCCCAGGATCAAGACAGAGCAGCGCGTTTCGCATGGGAACGATCCCCCGAATGTCCGGCGAGGCTGAAGACTTGAAGGAGCGCCGCGATGGTCTGGCGGCGATCGAAGCGTGAACTGATGTGAGCGCGCGCGCGGTTTCCGAACCGTTCGCGGCGCCGCGGAGCGCGAGCCAGCTGCGCAAGCGCGCGGGCCAGGGCCCGCGCGTCGTCGCTGGGGACCAGAAGGCCGGTGTGGCCGTGGTGCACGATCTCGGGAATTCCCGCGACCGGAGTGGAAACGACAGGAAGCCCACACGCACCTGCCTCCAATAGCACCGTCGGCAAAGCATCCTGATTGCCATCTCGATCGGTCACGCACGGCAGTGCAAGAACGTCTGAAACCTGAAGCCAGCGCCGCACGGCGGGCTCAGGGAGTGGGCCGCAGAACCTCACCACCCGGCCTAACCGAAGCTCGCGCGCCAGCGCCCGCAGGCGCTCAAGTTCGGCACCCTCGCCGATCAACGCGAGTCTCGCGGCCGTGCCGCGATCCCTGAGCTGCCCGAGTGCCTCGATCAGCACGTGAAATCCCTTCTTGGAGACGAGTCGGCCCACCGCCACCACTCTCAGCGGCTTTGCGCTCGAGCGCGACCCTGACCGGGGCGCAGATAACGCCTGCGACGCGATGGTCCGAGTCCCCGGCGCCGGGCGCCAGTCCGACAGACTCACACCGTTGTAGACTCGCACCACGCGGCTGCCGGGTCCGAGGCGGCGCATGAGAAAGCGGCGATTGTAGTCGCACACGGTGATCACTGCGGCGGCTCGTCGCGCCAGCTCGCGCACCCAGGTCCAGTCGACACTCCAGCTGAAAATGTCCTTGGCGTGCGCAGTGAACGTGAACGGCAGCCGGGCTTGCACGGCCGCTGCCGCTGCGGTGGTTGCCGCGGGACCCGCGAAATGAGCGTGCACGTGCTGGGTGCCGTCTTCGCCCAGCAAGCGGCCGAGCACAATGCCCGCCCGCCAGTAACGCCACTGCTTGCGCGGCAGGCCGCGCGGGGCACGCTGCGGGCGATCGGGCCCGGTTGCCGCGATCCACGTGACCCGGTTTCGCAGCCGTTCAGCAGCCGGCTGACGAACTGTGCTCTTGACCGCCTCGAGCGCATAGATGCGTACGTCCACACCACGGTCGAGCAGCCCTACAATCTCGTTGAGAATGAACGTCTCCGAGAGACGCGGAAACGCGCGCAAGACGTAGGCGATGCGCAGGCCGGCGGGTGGCGACATCACGCACGGTCCCGTGCGGTCGCGCCGACCGGTGGCGAAGGATCGCGAGCCGGTAGCAATCGGTCGAGCGCGCGGATCGCCGAAGCGAGCCCATCGCGACGCGGCAGGAGATCCGGGCTCGGCCGTCCACGCTCGAGCGCACGACTGACCGCGGCACCCACCGTGGCGGGTGCGAGATCATCGGGGGCCAGGCACACCGCGAGGCCTCGGTGTTCGAGCAACTTGGCCCGCACCCATTGCTCGCGTCGCGGACTGACGCGCGGAATCAGCACCATCGGTACGCGCGAGCCGAGCGCTTCCGAGACCGTGTTGTAACCCGCCATGCCCACGATCGTGTCGGCGGCCCCAATCAGGGGTGCCAGCCCCGGCACGAAGGTCTCGAGCTTCACTCCCGCCGGGGCACAATCACGCAGTCGACGCTCGGTCGTTGCGGGTACGTAGGGTCCGAATACCACGAGGACACGGGCGTCAGCAGGGAATGCGCCGCTGGCGATGCTGTCCAACACGCGCGAGATCACGTGGCTGCCGTCTTCGCCGCCGCCGGCCGTGACGAGCACGCGTGGCCCGTCGCCATCGGGGTAACGGGCGCGCGCCGACTCGAGCTCTGCCGCACCGACCGGCGGTGAGACGTACCCCATGAAGCGGACACGGCGCGCGATCGAACTCGGCATGCGGTACGTCTCACGCGGGTCGTACCAGCACTCGTCGCCCCACACCCAGATCTCTTCATAGAATTCGTCGATGATTCGCAGTGTGTCGCGGCTTCGCCACTCGTCCTGAACCGCATCGGGTTCGTCGAGAATGTCGCGCCACCCGAGCACCAATCGAGTGCCGCGGCTTGCGACCTGTGCCGATTTCAGCGCGTACTTGAGTTCTCCCGCCATACCGTCAGGAGACTTATCCACCAGCATGAGTTGCGGTTTGAAGCCCGTGACCGCCTCGCGCAGCAGATTGGCGCGCAGCTCGTGGAGGTGGCCCTCGTCGATCTCGAGCGAGCGTGAGACATAGTGCTGATTACCGAACTTTGCCGCACTCGGCATCTTGATGTAGTCGAGGCCTCGTGGCATCGGGAGCTGGCCGGCGAACGGGGAGCACGTCACCAGCAGCGCCGAGAGGTCCGGGCGCGCCGCGAGTCCGGCGCGCGCCAGCGCGAGTGCCCGCCTTACGTGGCCGAGGCCCATTGCGTCGTACGAGTAGAGCAGCCAGCTAGGCGCCACGCCGACCTCCAGATCGGATGACCGAGCGGGGGCGGTGTGAGCCGCCGGGGGAAGCTCCTGGCATCCGTCGCTCCCCGCCCGGGGATTCGCGAACAAACAGGTGGGAGTCGGGTTGCCGCTGATACATTCGGGCGCTGGAAACCCGTCAGATCGGCGCGGGCAGCGCGGGCCACGAGAGCAGCGCTTCGACCATCTCCGCCGCGGCCTGATCCCAGGTGCGGTTTCGCACCCGGAGCCGAGCGGCCACGCCCAGCCTTGCAGCGAGCGTTGCATCCGCCGCCAGCCGCTCGACCGAAGCGGCGAGCCCGTGCACATCGCCGGGCTCGACGAGTAGCCCGGTCTGCTCGTGATCGAGCAGCTCGAGCACCGGCCGAACGGCACTCGCAACGACCGGACGTGCGGCCGCCATGGCTTCTCCAAGTGCCAACGGCACACGATCCAGCTCGCGGCTTGCAAAGGGGGCGACCATCACATCCATGGCGGCCAGGTGAACGTGTACATGAGAGTGAGGAACGTCTCCGACCAGATGCACCGGAACTCCGCGCCGGTCCGCGGCGATCAGGAGCTGGTTCCGCTGCGGCCCATCACCCACGATCACGACTTGCACGGGACGCCGCCTACTCACCAGTGCAGCGGCGTGCACGAGTGCGGACAGATCGTGGCTCGGACTCAGCGAGCCCACGAATCCGACTCGCAGTGAGGCGCCGCCACGAAGCCACGCGGGAATCAGCGACCGATACAGCTTGGGGTCAGGTGCATCGAAGAACCTCCGGGGTACTCCGCCCGGCACCACCGCTACCGGATATCCGGTGGGAGCGACGCTCCGAGTCCACACGGCCAGCTCGTGAGACACAGCGATCGCGCCGTGACTGCACTCAAAGGCTGCTCGCAGCAACACGCGTGCAAGATCTGCATCCGACTTGCCATTCGTGGGACGCGAATCGCTCTTGATCTGCGAATGGACCTCGTAGAAATGCGTGAGGCCCAGTCGAGAGGCGGCTAGCGCCCCGTGGCCGGAGCGCGGCGACAAGCGTTCGCACACGTGCGTAACACGGCTCGAAACGAGCAGGCCCTCGATGTCCTCGGTGTCGGCGGCGGGCAAGAGTCTGCGCACCTCGAGCCCTAGCACTCGCAGGTCGTCGACGGGCTGCGGCGGCCCGGGGTTGGACACGATTGCAGTCACGTGATGGCCCGCGCGCAGCCAGGCTTCGGCCTCCGAGCGAAGTCGAATCGAGCCGTTGCGGGTCCCGCCGAACGGGATCGAGTCATCAAGGCACAGCAAGGCAAGTCGCACGGAGTCGAGGGTCTCCAGGGCGGAACGATTCGGCGGATCACCCGGGTCGCGTACCGTCTCCGTCCCGGACGAATTGAAGGATCTCCACACCAGAGGTGGGGGACCCATCGTGGCTGATACCTGCTTTCGAGCCGGCCGGTGGATGGTGAACAGTGTGGAGGCGCTGGCCTCAGGCGGCGTGCGGTATGCTTTGCCCCGTGCCCACCTTCGACCCCCGGCCCCGTCTCGACCCCGACCGTGACCACGCCCTTGTCGAGTCGTGCCGCCGTGGAGACCAGGCGGCCTGGGCCCGGCTGGTCGAACGTCACGAACGCCTCGTTTACGCAGTCGGGCGTTCCTATCGGCTTTCCGATGAGGAACTCGGGGATGTCTTTCAGGAGGTATTCGCCGCCCTCGTCAGGGGCCTTCCGCGACTGAAAGACGGCCGGGCCCTGGTGCGCTGGCTCGCGAGTACGACACAACGCATCGCGCGCACGACTGCGCTCCGGCGCCGCCGCGAGCAGGCCCGCCAGGCGATCATTGCAGGCACTCCGGCCGAGCCCTGGCACCCGGCCGGGCCGGTTGGAGCGGACTTGGAGCGCCTCGAGGAACAGGCACTCGTACGGTTGGCACTAACAGCACTCGACGGGCGTTGCCGGCGATTGCTCGAGGCGCTCTACTACGAGCATCCGGCTCCCAGCTATGCCGAACTCTCCCGGCGGCTCGTCGTGCCGATCGGCTCGCTCGGCCCCACCCGGGCGCGGTGCTTCGAGCGGTTGCGACGCGACCTCGCAGCGCGACTCGCCACCGATCGAGGTATCACCGAGACCCGTAGTGCCACCTCTGGGGTCGAACGGGAGTCCGACTTGGGAGCGCGCGGTTGGCGTGGCTCGATTCGAGAGGCTCGAGTCCTGGAGGATCCGGCATGAATCCTTGGTCCGGTGCCGCACGACACCTCGAGATTGGGCAAGTTCTCGACTATCTCGAGGGGCGCCTTTCCGCACGCGCGCTGATCGCAGTCGAACGCCACCTCGCCACGCCGTGCAGGCGCTGTCGCGAGCGACTGGTTGCGGCTGCTCAGTTGGTCGAGCGCATGCAGTCCGATCGCTCCGTACCGGTGCCCGAGTTGCTTCACCGCATCGCACTCGAATCGTTCGGGGCCGTCGGCGAACTGCGCTCCCCCGGGCAATCGATCTCGTGGCTCGCCCGCCTGGTGTTCGATTCCGCCACGTCGCCGTCTCCGGCATTCGCGCGGCACGCGATCGGCGAAGCGCGACGTCTTCGTTTCGAACTGGGCGGCGACACCCTCGAGTGCGAATTCGAACCCGAGGGCGCCGGGCTCGTAACGCTCCGCGGTTGCCTGAAAGCGCCCGACGCGCTACTTCATACGCTGGAACTCGCAACCGGCGAGGAGCGCCGGGTCGCGCATCCCGCCGGCGATGGGTTGTTTGCGATCGTGGCAGTGCCGGCCGGCCCGCTCGAAATCACGCTTGCAGGTCCCGATGGAACTTGGCGCCTGCCAGTGATCGAGATTTGAGACGGTCGTGATCGAGCGCGCCCATCCCGTCGACCTGGCACCTCAACTGCTGGCGGAAGTGGAGGCCGTTCGCCGACTCGAGCCCGCGCGAGCGTGGGAGCTGTTGAGACCGAGCTTCGGGACGCTGTCGCGATGCTCGAGTCCGGCCGAACAGGGAACCCTGTGGCGGCTGCGCGGCCACCTGATGCGGGCGTTGGGGCGCGCCGGAGACGCGGTCGCCGCCTACCGGCAGGCGGAACGTCGCTTTGCCATCGCCGCGGATTCGGGTGAGCGCGGCCGCTGTGCGATCGGACTCGTCGATGCCCTCATGTATTTGGGCCGCTACCAGGACGCGCGGCGTGCCGCCGCCGCTGGCCGTCGTGCGCTCGCGCACGCCGGCGACCGTGCCGCCCTTGCCCGCCTGCGGATGAACGAAGGGAACCTCCATCATCGTGTGGATCGGCCCGATCGAGCGCTCGAGTGCTATCGCGATTCTCGCCGCGCGTTGCTCGCAACCCGTCAACGGGCGGGGGTCGAACTTGTCGAGGTGAACATTGCGAACTGTCTCTCGGCGCTCGGCCGCGGGCGTGAGGCGCGCCGCTACTACCGGGCGTCCCGTGATCGGCTCCTCGCTCGGGGTGATGCCGTCAACGCATTGGTCGCGTCCTACAATTTGTCCTATCTCGACTTTCTCGAGCACCGTCACGAGCGTGCGCTCGAGGGACTCGCCGAGGTGCGGCGGCAGGCGGTTGCACGCGGCGCCCTGTCGATCGTGCCGTTGACCGCGCTCGATCGCGCCGAGGTGTTCTTGAGGCTCGGTGCTCATCACGACGCGCTTGCCGAGGCGCGACTCGCGAGCGTCGAGGCGCGCGCAATGGGGCTCGCCTACGAACATGCGAAGGCGGAACTGTTCGCCGCCCTCGCCGAGCATCGCAGCGGCCGCTCCGCGAGCGCTCATGCGCGGCTCGAACGTTCCTTGGGGGCCTTCGACCGTGAAGGCAACGACCTGTGGGTCGGCGAAACCCTGGTGGGGCTCGCCACCACGGTCTGGACGGAGCACGGCTCGCGCGGGGCCGTCGCCTTGCTCGCGGCTGCGGCGCGACGCTTCGAACTTGCGAGCGATCCGGAGCGGGCGGCCTGCGCATTGGCGCTGCGCGCGCGCGCGCAGGTGGTGGCCGGCGAAACCCGAGCGGCCCGCACCACGATGAATGCGGCAACCCTGCTCGCGCGGCGCCGGAATTCGCCGCGCGAGCAG
>JABFRW010000061.1 GCA_013140805.1 Candidatus Eisenbacteria bacterium | reverse complement strand
TCACTCAGCGCCGTAGCCGCGGACTCGGTCGCGTGCATCGCGACCGAGTCCGCGGCTACGGCGCTGAGTGAGGCGGCGACCGAGCCGATCGATGATCGCGCTCCGTGGTTCGCGAATCTCGAATCATTCGGACGCGGACCGGTCACCGAGGCGGAGCGCGTCGAGGTCCGACTGAGCGAGGATCTGTTCTCGAATCGCGTCGAAGTGTCGCCTCCCGAGACGGCAGCGGTCGATCATCCGATCGAACCACCGGCGCCCGCCGTGCCGACCGCAAGCGAAGCCGCCGCGACGCAGACCGCGCGCGCGGACGAACTGGCCCGCAGCGCCGCGGAGCTTGCCGAGCTGCTCGGCGGTACCGCGATCGCTTCACCGCCCTCGTCTTCTTCGGAAGCGCCGTTCTACCTGCAGCCGGCACCGGCGCTGCGCGAGCCGATGATTCCGCCCTCGCCGGAACCCGACGACCTGACGGCGCTCACCACACCGCCGATCGAGTCGATCGGCCCGCCGCCGCTTCCGATCGAACGCTCGACTCCTCCGCCGGTCGCAGAGCTCCCGGTCATCACCGCGGCGCGGCTCCCCGCCGGTCTGCGACGACCCTCGCTGCGCGAGACAAGTGCGCCTCCCGAAGATCCGCGTGCGATCACGCTCGGCGAGGAGGCTCGGCGCGATCCGGCGCTCGATGCGAGTGCCCCGGTGCCGCTCGAGCTCGAGTCGATTGGAAGCGGAATGAGTCCGCGCGCGGCGGCCGCTGCACCGGAACTCGCCGAGTCCGGTCCGGAGCCCAAGTGGGTCGAGTTCGGAGATCGGGGCGGCGCAACCAAGCGCGAGTCCGAGGCGGTAGCGATTCCTGAGTGGGCTCGCATGCCGGAGCCGCCCACCGCCGGAGGAGCTCGGCGCCAGCCGGCGCTCCATCCGGACTGGCCCGAGCGACCACGCCTCGACACGGTTCCGACCGGTCGCCGGTTCTGGATCGGAGTCGGCTCGGTCGTCGCGGCGCTGGTTGGAGTCGGCTGGTTGCTGGGCTTGATGCTGACCGGAGATGCCACCGAGACCGGCAAGCCGAATCCGATCACCTCGCTGCTCGCGGCCATCGGTCTCAGGGCGCCGAGCTTTGCGCTCGAGGTCGAGAGCCGGCCGGAGGGGGCGGCGATTCTGATCGATGGAGTCAGCACCGGAAAACGCGCCCCGGCCTCGCTCACGCTCAAGCCCGGCACGCATCGAGTCACGCTGTCGTTCGGACAGTGGGGCGAACAGAGCTGGGACATGGAGGGACGTCGCGGACAGAAACTCGCGCTCGACGGCGTCATGTATGGCGCGCTCGAGATCTTCGCCCCGGCGCCCGGCTCGGTCGTCGCCGTCTCGGTCGACGGGCAGGCACGTGGATTCGCCCCGTTGCGCGTCGACAGCTTGTCGCCGGGACCGCATCAGCTGCGCTACTCGGGGCCCGGCATGACGTCGTGGGGTCACTCGGTCGATGTGCGGGTGCTCGAAGAGAAGCAGGTGCTCCCGCGCCCGATCCAATCGCCGTCCACGGGGCTCATCATGGTGCGCGCGAGCACTACTCAGGACGGTGAACCGCGCGCGATCAACGGCGCTCAGGTGTGGGTCGATGGTGAACTCAAGGGCGTCACGCCGCTGGCGCTCGAACTGATGCGCGGACCGCACAGCGTTCGGGTGCGCTATCAAGCGACCGAGCCGCCGATTCAGGTCATCGATCTGCCGGGCGGCAATCAACGCTTCGCGATGTTCGAGTTCGGAACCGGCGGCGAGAGCCCGCGGCTCGAAGTGCAGGCGCCGAATCGCTTCCCGGCCAACGGCACCGGTGCGGTCACGGTGTCGATCGACGGCCTGCCGCCGCGCGAAGTGCGGGAGATGTGGCTGCACGTGCGCGGCTCGGATGGCACCTGGCGTCGCTACGAGATGTCGCGGGTCGAGAATCCGCTCGCGGCGGGTGCGGTTGCGCCGTTCCCGGTCTCCGAATTCGAAGACGGTGGCGAGACGCTGTGGTACGTGAGTGCGATCACGCGTCAGGGTGACGAGTACTTCACCGAGATCGCCTCCGCGCGCGTGGTCGCCAGCGGGCGCTGACGCCGTCGGCGTCGTTGCGTGCACCCCGAGTCCACCGTACGGCGGTGACTCGCGGTTCGTCCCGGGCTGCCGCTCGGTCCGAGTTCGGCACACCGCTCGCAATGCTGCTTCCCGATGGGAGGTCGCACCGCCGTCGGAGTCGTGAGCGCGCTGTGGGCAGGAGTGCTCGCGGGCGCGTGGCCGGATGTGATCGGCGCCTGGATCGCGGTTGGGGTCGCGCTGGCGAGCCTGTCATTCGGCAGTGCGCGCCTGGGTCGCGCGGCCAGCGCGTGGCTGATGGTGGCGGCATTCGCCGCCGGTGTCGCTCGCGGTGCGGCGCGCGAGGCGCGCCTCGATCGGATCGAGGCCGCACTCCTCGCGACTCCGGCGGTCGACTCGCCCGCGCCGAGCGGAAGCGAAGGCGATCGGGTTGCGGAGGCGCGGCTGGTTCGAGTGCGGGTGCGACTGCTCGATCATCCGCGGCTCGAATCCGGTCGGCCCGACGCACCGGCGCGCCTGCTGACTCCGGCCGCGGGACTTCCGTCGGGTGCTCGCGTGCGCGCCTGGCTTCCCGCGGGCATGCAAGCCGAGTGGGGCGATGCGATCGAAGGGCTGGCGCGACTCGAGCCGCCGCTCGAGACCCGCAATCCCGGCGGCGCTTCCTCGCGCGCAATCGCGCGCGCCAACGACCTGGTCGCACACCTGAGCCTGATCGCGGGACGCGTCGTCGAAGCGCGCCCTCCGTTCAGTCCGCGGGCGACGATCTCGCGCTGGCGACGTGCGATCGAGAAGGTACTGCGCGAGCGACTGTCGAGCGAGGCGCGCGAGCTGGTGCTGCCGCTGGTGACCGGGGACCGCGCCGGCATGAGTCCCGAGCTTTCGGGGCACCTGCAGGCCGCAGGACTGACTCATCTCATCGCGCTCTCGGGGCAGCACGTGGTGTGGTTCGCCGCCGCCGCCGAAGCGCTGGTCGCGGCAGCCGGCGGTGGGGTGGTCGCGCGTGCGGCGTCGAACGCCGGCGCGGCGCTGCTCTATGCGGGGCTCGCGGGCATGATCCCGTCGCTGCTGCGCGCGGTGGTGAGCGCGGCGTTCGCGGCGCTGGCCCGCGCCACCGGCCGAGCACTCGATTCGCTTCAGGCGCTCGCACTCTCGGCGTTCGCGCTGCTGGCGCTGGCCCCGGGCTGGGCCGGCGACCTTGGCTTTCAGCTCTCGTTCGCAGCGACGCTCGGACTGGTGTTGCTCGCGCCGCTCATCGATCGAGCGGTGCGCGCTCGAATGCCGCGAGCGTTGAAGGTGGTGGCGGGCCTGATCGCGCCGACGTGTGGTGCGCAGCTCACGGCGCTGCCGCTCCTGATCGCGCGCTTTCATGCGCTTGCGTGGGCGACCTCGTTCGCGAATCTGATCGCGGTGCCGGTCTGTGCGTTGCTGCTGGCCGCGGCATGGCTCGGCGTGGCGGCCGAGCTGATGCTGCCGGGCAGCGGCGCGCTGCTGTTCTCGGCCAGCGAAGCACTCGCAGCGGCGTTGCGCGGCTGCGCGAGCCTCGCCGCGCGCGTGCCGCACGCTCAGCTCACGGTCGGACACGGGGGACTGCTCGTCGCGAGTGCCGCGTCGGGTGCGCTGCTGTGGTGCATGGCCGCCGACACGCCGCGTTCGATCGGAGCGCGCATGCAGCAGGCGAGCGATCCCGCCCGTCAGCGCGCGACTCGTCGCCGCTGGCGGCTTGGTGCCGCAGCGTGGCTGCTGGCGCTGGTACTCGCGGTCGGCGCGCGGCCGCTGCGACCTCCGCCGGGACGCTGGTGGCTCGTGGTGCTCGATGTCGGGCAGGGCGAGTCGCTGGCGCTCGGCTTTGCGGACGGCTGGTGGCTGGTGGACGCCGGACCTCGAACACCCCAGCGCGATGCCGCGCGCGACGTGGTGCTGCCGTTTCTCCGCTGGGCCGGGGTGCGGGGCCTTCAAAGGCTCATCGTCACGCACTCCGATCTCGATCACGCCGGTGGCGTGCACGCGGTGAGAGAAGCGTTGCCGGTCCTGCGTTCCGATGAGCCGCGGCAGCTGCGTGAGCATCCCGCGGTCGTGCGACTGTGGCCGCCCCGCGACTCGGTCGAGCGAACCGACAACGCGAGCTCGATCGTGCTGCGAGTCGGCAATCAGGCTTCGAGTGCGCTGTTGACCGGTGACGCGGACAGTCTGGTCGAGGCGGCGATCGCCGAGTCGCTGGTCGGTGGGTGGCCGAGCTCGGGCGGGAGCGAGTCGACCGCGACGGCGCGTACGCGAATCACGTTGCTCAAGGTCGGCCATCACGGCTCCGGTTCGTCGAGTGGCGCCCGGTTCCTCGCCACGATCGCCCCGCGGTTCGCTGCGATCTCGTGCGGGCGCCGCAATCGCTTCGGGCATCCGAATGCCGCGGCACTCGCGCGACTCGGTGATGCGGGAGCGCAGGTTCATCGAACCGACCTCGAGGGCGCGCTGTGGTTCGAGTTCGACGCGGACAGCGTGCGGCTCGTGGACTGGAGACGCGCCCGCTGGTAGATTGCGGACTCGAATTCCACCACCCCGTCATGCGCACGCTCGGCGTTCTAGCTTCCGGATCCGGAACGAACTTCGAAGCCCTCGCGACTGCTGCCCAGAGAGGCGAACTCGGTGGACACATCGCCGCTCTCGTCAGCGATCGCCCGGAGGCTCCGGTGCTTGATCGTGCGCGCCGTCTCGGTATCGAGGCGCTCGTGCTTCCGGTGGGCCGCTTTCGCACGCGGCTCGAGGACGAGACGCCCTGGATCGAGGCGCTGAAGGATCGTGGCGTCGACTGTGTCCTGCTCGCGGGTTTCATGCGCCGACTGCACACACCGTTCATCTCGGCATTCCGCGATCAGTTGTTGAACCTGCACCCATCGTTGCTGCCCGCCTTTCCGGGGCTCGATGCGATCCGTCAGGCGTGGCAGCACGGCGTGCACGCGACTGGATGCACCGTTCACATGGTCGACGAGGGTCTGGACAGCGGCCCGATTCTCGCGCAGTCGGTCGTCGACGTGCGCGAGGGAGAACCGCTGGAATCGCTCGTAGCACGCGTTCACGAGGCGGAGCACCGGCTCTATCCGGCCGCGGTGCGTCGCTTCACCACCGAATCCTGGCGGCGGGACGGACGTCGAATCGTGTTCGACGGCGTGCCTGCGGGAGGTCCCCGTGGTTGATCGACCGATGCTGGAAGCGGTGGTGTTCGATGCCGGCGGCACTCTCGTGCGCCTCGACTTCGAGTGGATGAGCGCCATCGTGCGCGAATACGGCTACGACGTTTCGGCGCCCGAGCTGCGGCGCGCGGAGGTCGCGGGGCGTCGTCGCTACGATCGCAGCCACTCGGCGCTGTGGTCCGATGCCGCACAGCCGCTCGGAGCGCGTGGCGACGTGCGCTGGTACTTCGGCGGCATGCTGCTCGCCGCCGGTCTGCCGCACCACAGCATCGAGATTCTGGTGGTGCGCTTCCTGTCGCGCGAGCGTCAAAGCGGACTGTGGGCACGCCAGAACGAGGGCGCGCGCACGGTGCTCGATCAGGTCGCGCAGCTCGGGCTGCGGCGCTGCGTGGTCTCGAACTCGGACGGTCGCGCGGCGCATCACTTGAAGAATTCGGGCGTGCTCGAGGGCCATGAGTTCGTGGTCGACTCGCAGCTCGTCGGCGTCGAGAAGCCGGACCCGCGCATCTTCCAGATCGCACTCGGGCGAATGGGCGTCGCTCCCGATCGCGCGCTGTATGTCGGCGACATCCGATCGGTCGACGAGGTGGGCTCGGCGGCTGCCGGCATGCACTTCGTGCTGATCGACCCCAGTGACGATTACGCCGCAGACGGTGCGCCGCGGATCGCCTCGATCGGAGAGCTGCCGGCGCACATCGAGGCGCGCTTCCAGATCGCGTCGTCCCGCTCGGTCGCGGCGGGGACGCGGTGATCGCAACCGGATCGGCGGTGAGTCGCGTGGAGCTGCCGGGCCTTACGCCATGGCGACAGGGCAAGGTGCGCTCGGTCTACGAAGCCGGCCCGGAGCACCTGGTGATCGTGGCGAGCGATCGGCTCTCGGCGTACGACTGCATCCTTCCCACGCCGATTCCGCACAAGGGTGCGGTGCTCACTCAACTCTCGGCGTTCTGGTTCCGCGCGCTGGTGAACGCGCGCCCGCATCACTTCGTGAGCGCCGACCCGCGCGAATTCCCGGCGCCGTTTCGCGATCACGCCGAGCCGCTCGAAGGGCGCAGCATGCTGGTGCGTCGCGCCGACCGCGTCGACATCGAGTGCGTGGCGCGCGGCTACCTCACCGGCTCGGGCTGGCGGGAGTACCAGGCGGCCGGTTCGGTGTGCGGCGTCGCGTTACCGACAGGGTTGCACGATGGATCGCGTCTCGATCCTGCGATCTTCACGCCGGCCACCAAGGAAGAGTCGGGCCACGATCAAAACGTCTCGTTCGACGAGGTCGTGAGCCGCGTGGGCGCCGGGGTCGCGACGCAGTTGCGGGATCGCACGCTCGCGCTCTATGAAGAGGCGCGGAGCTTCGCGTGGGGGCGCGGACTGGTGCTCGCCGACACCAAGTTCGAATTCGGATGGGTGGACGGTGCGTTGACTCTCATCGACGAGATCCTGTCGCCCGACTCGTCGCGCTACTGGGACCGCGCGGAGTACGAAGCGGGGCGGTTGCTGTCGTTCGACAAGCAGTATGTGCGCGACTGGCTCGACGCATCCGGTTGGAACCACGAGCCTCCTGCGCCGGCATTGCCCGACGAGGTGGTGGCCCGGACTTCCGAGCGCTACCGCGAAGCGATGCGGCGTCTCACGGGCGTCGCGTGACGAACTGGCCGCGCGCCGCATTGCTGTCGCTCTCCGACAAGGCGGGTGTCGTCGAGTTCGCGCGCGTGCTCGCCGCGCACGGCACGAGGCTGGTGGGCTCGGGTGGCACCGCGAAACACCTGCGCGACGCCGGCCTCGAAGTGACGGCGGTCGAGGACGTGACCGGATTCCCCGAGATGCTCGGCGGGCGGGTGAAGACGCTCCACCCGCACGTGCACGGAGCGATCCTCGCACGGCGTGGGCTCGACGAGGACATGGTCGCGCTCGAAGAGCGCGGCATCGAGGCGATCGACCTGGTTGCGGTGACGCTCTATCCGTTCGAAGCCCGCGCGACTTCGCTCGACGACGCGGCCGCGATCGAGGAAATCGACATCGGAGGCGTCGCGCTGCTGCGCGCGGCCGCCAAGAATCACGAGCACGTCGTGGTGGTCCACTCACCGGCGCAGTACGCCGAGGTCCTCGCGGCCTTCGAGGGCGCTGGACCGAGTCCCGAACAGCGTCGCGCATGGGCGATCGCCGCATTCGCGCGCACCGCGCGTTACGATGCCGCGATCGCGAATGAGCTGGCGCGTCGCGGCGGGGAGGAGACGCCTTCGAACTACCTGCTCTCGCTCGAGCGCGTGCGCGGTCTGCGCTATGGCGAGAATCCGCATCAGCAGGCGGCACTCTACGTGCGTGCCGGCGCGATGGCCGGCCTCGATGCGGCGCGGGAAGGGAAGGAGCTTTCGTACAACAACCTGGTCGACGTGCACGCGGCCGTCACGCTGGTCGGTCGCTTCGAGTCGCCGGCGTGCGTGATCGTCAAACACAACGAACCGTGCGGGGTCGCATGCGCGCCGACAGTCGGAGAGGCATATGCCGCTGCGTTACGCTCCGACGAACAGTCCGCGTTCGGCGGAATCGTCGCCTTCAACCGTCCGCTCGATCGTGCCACCGCGGAGGCGACAGCGGGGCACTTCATGGAGGTCGTCGTGGCGCCCGACTTTGGAACGGGTGCCGAGCTCGAGCTCCAGAAGAAGAAGAACCTACGCGTCGTTCGGCTTGCGGCGCAGGCACTTGAGCCAGTCGACGCGTGGTCGGCCCGAGCACTCGGGCCGTGGGTGTTGTTGCAGCGGGAGAGCGGTGCCGAGCCGGTCGCTCAGAGCTCCAAGTCGAACCTGGATGGGCCTGGGTCCGCGGGTGGATGGCGCGTCGCAACGAAACGCTCGCCCGGTGTCGACGAACGCGCGTCGCTCGAGTTCGCATGGCGCGTGTGCGCGGCGGCACGATCCAACGCGATCGTGATTGCGCGCGGCAGGCAACTCATCGGGCTCGGCTCCGGACAGACGAGCCGCGTCGATGCCGTCGACGTTGCGCTCATGAAGGCGCGGCGCGCGAAACACGAACTGCAGGGCGCGGTGCTCGCGAGCGACGGGTTCTTCCCGTTCGCCGACAACATCCATCACGCGGCCGAGGCCGGGATCGTCGCGGTCGTGCAGCCCGGCGGCTCGATGCGCGACGACGAGGTCGTTGCGGCGTGCGACACGCACGGCATCGCGATGCTGTTCACCGGGCGGCGGGAGTTCCGGCACTGATGTCTCGTGAACTCGTGCTCATTCTCGACTTCGGTTCCCAGTACACACAGCTGATCGCGCGGCGCGTGCGCGAGGCCGGGGTGTTCTCCGAGATCGTTCCGGGAACGACCTTGGCCGCGGAGATCGCGGCGCGCAAGCCGAGCGCGCTGATCCTCGGCGGCTCGCCTGCGAGTGGCTATCGCGCCACTGCTCCGATGCCCGATGCCGGAATCTATGCGCTCAAGAAGCCGACACTCGGCATCTGCTACGGCTTCCAGGCGACCATGCAGCTCCATGGGGGTGCGGTCGCCAGGGCCGAGCGCGCCGAGTACGGCACCGCGACGTTCATCCAGGACAAGCGCACGCCACTCTTCACCGGAGTACCGAAGCGATTCCGCGCGTGGATGAGTCACGGCGATGAAGTGCAGGCGCTGGGCCCCGGCTGGGTGAAGACCGCGCACACTTCCAACTGCGCATTCGCCGCAGCTCAGCACGAGAAGCTGCCGTTCCACCTGATCCAGTTCCATCCCGAGGTCGTCCACTCGCCCTACGGAAAGCAGGTGCTCGCGAACTTCCTGTTCCGCATCGCGAAGCTCAAGGGTGGGTGGAGCATGAAGAACTTCCTCAAGCAGTCGGTCGCCGACATTCGGACCCGGGTCGGGAGCGACGGCCACATCCTGTGTGGTCTCTCGGGCGGTGTCGACAGCACGGTGGTCGCAACGCTGTGTCATCGCGCGATCGGCGCACGCCTCGTGTGCGTGCTCGTGGACCACGGACTGCTGCGCGAGGGCGAAGCAGTGGAAGTGGCGCGCGAACTGGGCGCGAAGCGTGGCCTGCGCCTGATCGTGGTGGACGCGCGCGAGCGGTTCCTCACACGGCTCGCAGGCGTCACCGATCCCGAACAGAAGCGAAAGATCATCGGTGCGGAGTTCATCGCCGTATTCGAAGAGGAAGCGAAGAAGTACGGGCCGATCGAGTTCCTCGCGCAGGGCACGCTCTACCCGGACGTGATCGAGAGCGCTTCGGCGGGACATGGCTCGCAGGTCATCAAGACGCACCACAACGTCGGCGGACTTCCCGAACGCATGAAGCTCAAGCTGGTCGAGCCACTGCGGCTGCTGTTCAAGGACGAGGTGCGCGAACTGGGACGCGCGATGGGTCTGCCGGATCATCTGGTCGACCGGCATCCGTTCCCGGGCCCGGGGCTCGCGGTGCGCATCCTGGGGCCGATCCACGCCGAGGATCTCGAGACGTTGCGCAAGGCCGATGCGATCTTCATCGAGGAGCTGAGGCGCGCCAGGTGGTACGGACGCACCTGGCAGGCGTTCGCGGTGCTGCTCCCGGTCTCGACCGTGGGAGTGAAGGGCGACGAGCGCAGCTACGAGAAGGTGCTCGCGTTGCGCGCGGTCAACTCCCAGGACGGCATGACCGCCGATTGGACGCGGCTGCCCGCCTCGCTGCTCGCGCGCGTCGCGAGCCGAATCGCGAACGAGGTGCGCGGCGTGAACCGCGTGGTCTACGACGTCACGAGCAAGCCGCCCGCCACCATCGAGTGGGAGTAGTGCAACGCTCCGCCTCTGCCGGTCTCTGTTAGTGTCGCGCCCGTGACCGAGGCCCGCGACCCCACACGCATCCCCTCGCTTCCCGACGACCCGTTCGCACCGCTCCGCTCGAAATCGTGGCTCACCGAAGCGCAGCGCAAAGCGATCCACATCGCGGCGGTGATTCTCCCGCTCGGTCTGCTCTATCAGTGGTTGCCGTGGCCCCGCGGACGCGGGCAGTGGGCGGTGTTCCTGATCGCGCTCACCGTCACGGCGATCTCGATCGACGTGATCCGGATTCACGATCGCCGCGTGCGCGAGTTCTTCCGTCGCTTCTTCGGTCAGATGATTCGCGAGCACGAAGATCTCAATCTGCTCGGCTCCACCTATCTGCTGATCGCGGCGGTGCTCGCGATCGAGATCTTTCCGCGGCCGATCGCGGCGGCCGCGATCGGATTCACGGTGCTCGGCGACGGCGTCGCGGCGCTGGTCGGCAAGGCGTACGGCCGCACCCGCATCTTCAACAAGTCGGTCGAGGGCGCGGCCGGAGGGCTGGTCGCCTGCCTGGCGTGGGCGTCGTTTCTCGCCGTCGCCGGATTCCTGCCGTGGCCGGTCGTGATCGCCGGCGCACTGATCGCAAGTCTGGTCGAGCTCCTGCCGATACCCCTCGACGACAATCTCGGCATCACGCTGGTGTCGGGATTCCTGATGCGATTCCTGTGGGGGGCCCCGTGAGTCCACGTTCCGGGCCGGCGCCGGCCGACTTCGATGCCGCGCTCGCGCATGCGCGCGAGGGGCAATTCGCCGCGGCGATTGCCGCCGCCCTTTCGCTCGCGCCTTCGCGTCGCGCCTCGCGCTCGAGCCGGGCGCCCTTCGTCGACGCGCTCACCTCGATCGCCCGCATCGCCCTCAAGCAGGGCGCGATTGCCGAGGCGAACGACGCCCTCGCGCACGCGGTGCGACTTGCACCGGACTTCGCCGACCTGCAGTTCCAGCACGCGTGCCTGCTGAACGCGTTGCAGCATCGGGCCGAGGCACGCCACGCGCTCGAACGTGCGCTCCGCCTCAATCCCGGCTACACCGCGGCGCGCGTCGAACTCGCGCTGCTCGATGCGCGCGACGGGTTGCTGGCCGAATCGCTCGATGCGTTTCGCAAACTGGGTGCCGAACTGCCGGCCGAGGACACGCGCGTGTTCCGGCAGGGCATCGCGCGACTCGAGGAGGCGGACTGGGACGAGGCCGAGGCGTTCTTCAAGCGAGCGCTGCGGATCGCGGACCCGAATATCGAGGCGACGCTGCGTCTGGCACGCGAGCGCCTCGCGGCCGGCGACTCGGAGCGCGCGGCGGATCTGGTGCGCGGCGTGGTGGGGCGTCACGAAGCGTACGCCGACGCGCATCACGTCCTCGGCGTCGCCGAGCTGGACTGCGGGCGCCTGGACGACGCGATCGGCTCGCTCGCGCGCGCACTCGAGCTGAATCCGGAGTACCACGATGCGCGGGTCTCGTTCGCGCGAGCGCTCGAGGCCGCGGGGGACGCGACGCAGGCCGGCGAACAGCTTGCGCTGGTGCTGCACGCGGACCCCGAGCACGCGGTCGCCCGGCAGCTCGAGGAATCGTGGGCGCGCCGCCGCAATGGCCGGCGCGCTTCGGAAGTCGACCCGCGCATCTCTTAGAGCCGAGTCGCATCCGAGGGGCCGTTCGACGGGGGTCGAGCCGCGACTGGCCCTTCACGAGAACGTCAAATCAGCCCGCCACGCGATTGCGGTCACGCAACTTGAAAGAGCCCCGGAAGTTCACGCTTGACCTGTTCGCGAGCCGGGAGCAACCTGCCGCCATCGCCTCCGGGCCGGCGTTGGACATCCACCCATGAGGGGATTTCCATGGCGCAAGGCACCGTCAAATGGTTTAACGATCAGAAGGGTTACGGATTCATCAGCAACGGGGAGAGCGAAGTCTTCGTCCACCATTCGTCCATCGAGGGCCGAGGATTCCGGACGCTCCACGAAGGTGAGCAGGTCGAATTCGAAGTGAAGGCCGGCGAGCGTGGCGAGGAAGCCACGCATGTAACGAAAGTTTGAAGTTCATTCCCGGAGGCCGCGCGGCCCGATGCCCAGCATCGGGCCGTCGCGCTTGGCGACTCGGCGCCAGCCGAAGGCCCGGACCCGACCCCGGCCGCCCCCGCGCTTGACACTCCCTCTATATTGAGGCCCATGCTCGAAGCTCTGATGAAAACCGTGTTCGGGTCGAAGCACGACCGCGAGGTGAAGCGGGTCCGCCCGATCGTCGACGAGATCAATCAGCACGTCGAAGCCTTCAAGGCCCTGTCCGACGAGGCGCTGCGCGCCAAGACCGGGGAGTTCCGGGGGCGCATCGCCGCCGCGATCGAGGGGGTCGAGGACCCCACCGAACGCCGCAAGGCCGAACGCGCCGCCCTCGACGATCTGCTGCCCGAGGCGTTTGCCGCGGTCAAGGAAGCGTGCCGGCGACTGTGCGGACAGAACTGGGACGTGGTGGGGATCCCGATTCAGTGGGAGATCGTCCCCTACGACGAGCAGCTGATCGGCGCCACCATGCTCCACGAGGGTCGCATCGCCGAGATGGCCACCGGCGAGGGCAAGACCCTGGTCGCCACCATGCCGCTCTACCTGAACGCCCTCACCGGCCGCGGTGCGCACCTGGTGACCGTCAACGACTACCTCGCCCGTCGCGACAGCGAATGGATGGGGCAGATCTACACGTGGCTGGGACTCACGGTCGGCTGCATTCAGAGCCAGATGGATCCGACCACGCGTCGGGCGCAGTACAGCTGCGACATCACGTACGGCACCAACAACGAGTTCGGCTTCGACTACCTGCGCGACAACATGGCGGTGCGCCCGGATCACCGGGTGCAGCGCGGGTTCGTGTACGCGATCGTCGACGAAGTGGACTCGGTGCTGATCGACGAAGCGCGTACCCCCCTCATCATCTCGGGACCGGTCGAGCACAGCGACCAGGCCTTCGACGAGCTGAAGCCGCTGGTCGACCGTCTGGTCAAGGCGCAGCACCAGCTGGTCGCCCAATGGATGACCGAAGCCGAGGCGATGCTCGACGACAAGAGCAAGGCCGCAGAGCTGGGAGTCCAGCTGCTGCGCATCCAGCGCGCGGCCCCCAAGCACAAGCGCTACCTCAAGCTCATCTCCGAACGCCCCGAGTTCAAGCGGATGGTGGTGTCGACCGAGCTGGGCGTGATCCGCGACAAGCGCATGAGCGAGATCGACGACCTGCTCTACTACGCGATCGACGAGCGCGCTCGGAACATCGATCTTCAGGACATCGGCCGCGAATACCTGTCGCCGAACGACGCCGAGCGCTTCGTGGTGCCGGATCTGGCCGGACAGCTCAGCGAGCTCGAGGGGCGTGAGGACCTGGACGCCAACGCCCGCATCGCCGAGCGCGAACAGATCTACCGCGCCTACGCCTCGAAGAACGAGAAGATCCACAACATCCTCGCGCTGCTCAAGGCCTACACGCTGTTCGATCGCGACGTCGAGTACGTGGTCCAGGACGACAAGATCCTGATCGTCGACGAGTTCACCGGCCGACTGATGCCGGGCCGGCGTTACTCGGACGGACTGCACCAGGCGATCGAGGCGAAGGAAGGGGTGAGGATCGAGGGCGAGACGCAGACGCTCGCGACCATCACGCTGCAGAACTTCTTCCGCATGTACGAGAAGCTCGGCGGCATGACCGGCACCGCGGAGACCGAGTCGCACGAGTTCTGGGAGATCTACAAGCTCGACGTTGCAATGATCCCGACCCATCGCAAGGTGATGCGCGCGGACCACGACGACGTGGTGTTCCGCACCAAGCGCGAGAAGTTCAATGCGGTGGTCGAAGAGATCGCGCAGTGCCACGAACGCGGGCAGCCGGTGCTGGTCGGCACCATCAGCGTCGAGGTCAGCGAATTGCTGTCGCGCATGCTCAAGCGCCGCGGCGTCAAGCACAGCGTGCTGAACGCCAAGTACCACCAGCAGGAAGCCGAGATCGTTTCGCAGGCGGGTCAGAAGGGCGCCGTCACGATCGCGACCAACATGGCCGGCCGCGGCACCGACATCAAGCTCGGCGCCGGTATTCCCGACGTCGGCGGACTGCGCATCATCGGAACCGAGCGGCACGAGTCGCGCCGCATCGACCGGCAGTTGCGCGGTCGCGCGGGTCGGCAGGGCGATCCCGGCGAGTCGCGTTTCTATCTGTCGCTCGAAGACGATCTCATGCGTCTGTTCGGCAGCGAGCGGATTTCAGGCCTCATGCAGCGCATGGGCGTGCAGGAAGGCGAGGTCATCGAGCACCCGATCGTCACCGCCTCGATCGGCCGAGCGCAGAAGCGCGTCGAGGCGCACAACTTCGACATCCGCAAGCATCTGCTCGAGTACGACAACGTCATGAACCAGCAGCGCACGGTCGTCTACGACCTGCGCAACAAGGCGCTGCTCGCGAACGACATCAGTGAGAACGTGCTCGATGCGGTCGAGGAGTCGGTGCGCGATCGTGTCAGCAAGGCGACCGGAGGCGCCCAGGCGCACGCCGGCGACTGGAACCTGCGGGGCCTCGCCGACGAGCTGTCGTATCTGCTGACCCGACCGGTCGCGATCGAACGGCTCGAGACGGCCACGAGCTACGAGGCACTCGAAGACACCGCGGTCGAGATCGGCGTCGAAGCCTATCGGGCGCGCGAACAGGAACTCGGCATGCTGGTGCCCGAGGGCCCGCCCGGAGCCGAAGTGCCGGAGCCGTTCCCGGCGCTGCGCTGGGTGGAGCGTCAGCTCTATCTCATGGCGATCGACCAGCACTGGCGCGATCACCTCTACGAGCTGGATCACCTCAAGGGCGGGATCGGTCTGCGGGCGTACGGGCAGAAGGACCCGCTGCTCGAGTACAAGAAGGAAGCCTTCAACCTGTTCGAGACCCTGGTGCAGGAGACGAACGACGACTTCGTGAAGCAGCTGTTCCGGGT
>JABFRW010000060.1 GCA_013140805.1 Candidatus Eisenbacteria bacterium | reverse complement strand
CAGAAGCGCTCCGAGCGCGCAGGCGAGCGCTCGCCGCGCCGCGGGCGGCACGCGATTCGAAGTCGGAAGGAAGAGGCGGGGAGCGCTCACGAGATCAAGATCAGAACGGACGTTGCAATCGCGCCGTGACGTTGAAGGGGCCTGCGGGTTCGCGCAGGTCGCGGGCAAAGTAGACGCGCAGTGTTTCGTCGCCGGTGCCGATACCGAAGCCGCCATCGATCGCCACGCGCTGGTCGCCGAGATTCCAGTCGTGGCCGGGTCCGCTCCACGCCGATCCCGCGTCCGCGAACACGATCACGCTCAGGTCGCTGTTGACGCCGTCGAGCCGCTCGAACCTCCAGAGCCCGAAAGTGTACTCGGCCTGCGCCAGCGCGATGCGATCGCCCTCGAAGGTCGCGGCATTGTGGGCGCGCAGCGCGTCCACGCCGCCGAGCGTGAAGCGCCGTTGTGCCGGTAGCGTCCCCTCGAGCGTGTGGCCGGCAGCCAGCCGCACCGCCAGCGTGGTGGCGGGCGAGAGCCGCAGCACGGTCCGCAGGTCTCCGAGCAGCCGCGTGTACTCGAATTCGCCGCCGAGCCCGTGACCGGCGCGCTCCAGCGACAACCAGTGGTAGATACCCGCGCGCGGCGCCACCTTGCGACGCGCGAGCCGCTCGAGCTGCAGCGCCCAGGTATGGACCTCGCCGGGGTCGATCTCGGGATTGGCACGCAGCTCGCGCTCGCGCCACAGGATCGAGGTCACGCCGCCCTCGAGCGCGAGCGAGGCGTACTCGTCGTTGCGCACGTGCAGGCTGGCGGTGGTGAGATCGCCGAGACGCGTCGTCGCGTAGGCGCCGATCCCCGAGCGCTCGAAGTAGTTCCGATGGTCGTTGCGGCCGAACAGCAGATCGAGGCTGTTTTCCCAGTCCGGGATCTGTTGCAGATCCGGGTGCGCGGTGCGGCGGTCCATCGACGCGCCCACCGCGAGCCACTCGTTCGGCAACAGCGGTTGCTCGAAACGCACCCCGTAGAGCGTGCGCTTGCGGCCGAAGCTGTAGCCGAAGCGCGCACCGATGCGCGGCAGTGCGTGGTCCGACGGGTGCAGCTCGCCACCGACGCTGAGCTGCAGGCGATCCACCCGGTTGTAGTCGCCATGCAGCGTGCGGGTCGTCCACGACGGGTCGCCGCGCAGCCGCCACTCATCGGCGTTCATCAACAGATCGTCGCCGAACGGAGTGTGAGGCCACAGCGACTCTTCGATCTCGTCGATCGGCACCGACTCGGTGTCGCGCCACTCGATGCGCGCGGTGTCGGGATCCGACCACGCCGGTCGAAAGGTGAGGGTCTCGACGACTGCGACGACCGGGGCGGCCACGAGTCCTCGGGCGCCGGAGGTGCCCGGATTCCACAGCACTGCGAAGACGACAGCGATTCCGGCCCCGAACCGCACCGTGCGCCTGTTGCTACGTGACGCGCGGACGCGGTCCGTCGGCCGGCGGAAGGGACGACGAGCGACGATCATCGGTTCTCCCGGTGGCGAAGGTGGGTAGCCAGGATGGCGTCGCAGAGAAGGGCAATGTTCATACCACGTGAAGCGCGCGTCACGCGCGTTCCCGAATCGCGGTTTGCGCCACGCACCGCGGCGAGCGTGTCCGGGAGCGCGTGGCAGCGCCGCCACGCCGTGTGGCGCACTCGCTACCGGCGCGACAGCCCGAACTTGCGCATCTTGCGATGCAGGTTCGTGCGATCGATGCCGAGTGTTCCGGCCGCCTGGGTCACGTTCCAGTTCGAGCTCTCGAGTGCGCGGCGAATCGCCTCGACTTCGCGGCGCTCGATCTCGCCGCGCAGCCCCGTCGATTCCGACGGAACCTCGTCATCGCCGATCAGCCACGCCGAGAGGTCCTCGGCGCGGACCTCGATGCCGTCGACCAGAATGGCCGCTCGCTCCATGAGATTGCGCAGCTCGCGCACGTTGCCGGGCCACCGATAGTCCTCGAGCACCGCGATCGCCTCGGTGCTGAGCCGCTTGGGCGGCTTGGCCTCGGCTTCGCACGAGGCGGCGAGGAAGTGTTGCGCAAGCGGCCCGATGTCCGAGCGACGCTCGCGCAGCGGCGGCACGTGCAGCGGCAGCGCATTGAGACGGAAGTAGAGATCCTGCCGGAAATCGCCCACTTCGATCGCTGCGTGCAGGTCCTTGTTGGTCGCGGCGATCACCCGCACGTCGACCTTCACGGTGTCGGTGCTTCCGATCCGATCCACCTCGCCGCTCTCGATCGCGCGCAGCAGTTTCGCCTGAGCCTCGAGCGACAGGTCGCCGATCTCGTCGAGGAACAGCGTCCCGCCATCCGCCCGCTCGAGGCGACCGGTCTTGCGCGCCACCGCTCCGGTGAAGGCTCCCTTCTCGTGTCCGAACAACTCGCTCTCCACCAGATCGCGCGGCAGCGCCGCGCAGTTCAGCTTTACGAACGGCTGATCGGCGCGCTTCGAAAGCCGGTGGATCGCGTTTGCGACCAGGTCCTTGCCGACGCCGTTCTCGCCCGTGATGAACACCTTGCCATTCGACGGCGCGAGGCGACGGATGTCGGCCATGAGCGCCGCGATCGCGGGGCTCGAGCCGATCAGGCCGAGGTCGTTCGGCGCCGCGGGCGATCGCACCGGATGCCGCCGCAATTCGGTGAGCTGCGCGGCCTGCGCGATCACCCCGAGCAGCAGCGCGATTTTGTCCGGAGTGTCGAGCGGCTTTTCGATGAAGTCGAAGGCGCCACGCTTCACCGCCTGAACCGCGATCGAGATCGTGCTCTCGCCCGACACCATGATCACTGCGGTCCCCGGTGCCATCTCCCGCATCAGCGGCAGGGCATCGAGTCCGGTCATGCCGGGCATCTTGACGTCGAGCAGCACCACGTCGAAGCGCGCTGCCTCGAGTGCCTCGAGCGCACTTCGGCCGTCGGCGGCCTCGCGCACCTCGTGGCCCTCGTCCTCGAGCACTCCGCGCAGCCGCGGACGGATTGCCGGGTCATCGTCCACCACCAGGATCTGCAGGATCTTCTTCGCGGTCATGCGTGCGCGGCGTCGTCGGCCGCCCTCCGTGGCAGGGGTGGAATCATTCGGCGTGCTGCGCGAGCGGCAGCTCGAGCGCCGCACGTGCGCCGCCCTCCGCACGATCGTCCAGCGTGACCATGCCGCCGTGCTGCTGCGCGACGTCCCGCACCAGCGACAGCCCCAGGCCGCTGCCGCGTCGCTTGGTGCTCACGTACGGTTCGAACAGCTGGCCGCGCAGGACCGGATCGAGTCCCGAACCGCGGTCGAGTACCTCGACGACCGCGCGCTCGCCCGTGGCGTGCACCTGTACCTCGACGGTGCCGCCGCGCGGACTCGCTTCGCAGGCATTGAGAATCAGATTGTGGATCGCGCGCGACAGCAGCAGGCGATCTCCCAGCACCGGCACTTCGCGCGTCGCATCGAGCTCGACCTGGACGCCTTCGGGCTCGTGGAGACGCACCGCGGAACGTACCACGTCGGCGAGATCGAGCGGCTCGTGGCGCGGCTCCGGCAGCCGCGCGAACTGCGAGAACTGCTCCGCCAGGCGTCCGAGCTGTTCCACGCCGTCGCCGATCCCCGCCAGGCTGTCCTCGACCACCGCGCGTTGTGCGACGTCCACCGATTCGACGCGGCGCCGCAGGCGGTGCAGCGAGAGTCCCATCGGCGTGATCAGGTTCTTGAACTCGTGGGCGAGTCTTCGCGCGACTTCGCGCCACGCCGCCTCGCGCTCGGCTTGCACCACCCGCTCCTGCGCTTCGGCGAGCCGACCGGTCATGTCGTTGAAGCTGTGACCGAGTGCCACCCACTCGCGTGCTCCGACCGGCGTGATGCGCGCGGTCAGGTCGCCGCCGGCGACCCGGCCGACCGCCTCCTCGAGCGCGCGCAGCGGCTGCGTCATGCTGCGCGCGAGGCGATTGGCGACCAGGAACGAAGCCAGGGTGAGCGCGCCGACCAGCCCCAGCACCAGCGCGATCAACGCCACACGCGTCACGTCTCGAATGATTCCGAACCGCCGATAGAATCCGACCCCCTCGCCGACGCGTTCCATGTCGCCGAAGAAGTCGGGCGGCACGTAGTAGCCCGCGGCCACCACGTGCGAGGGGCCGGCCGGCCACAGCCCGACCAGCGCCCCTTCACTCGAGCGAATCACGCGATCCGCCGCGAGCGATTCGGTGACGCGCTCCGAGAGATCGAAGCGCGACGGCGGAATGACGCCGATGGGCGTGAGCTCGTCCACCAGCGCCCAGCCGGTCGCATCGCGGCGATAGATCTGCAGGAAGTCGAGCGAAGCGGCCGGCAGCGCTGCACGCACCGCCTCGCGACGCTCCACATCGAGGCGGCCCGACGGGAGCGCTTCGGCCCATGTTTCGGCCTGCGCGCGCACGGTGGATTCGAGGCGCACCACGGAAGCCTTGCTGACCTCGAGCGCCGACTGCAGTGCTCGATCCACGCCGGGCGTGTTCCACAGCGCGATCGAGCGCTCCAGCCGATCGAGCATGAAGAAGGTGAGAATGCCGAGCGGGATGAGGGCCAGAGCGAGGAATGCCAGCACCAGGCGGGAGCGCAGTGTCACGAGCGTCGCCGCGCGGGTAGTCCGCTCATCCGGTCGGGGACAGACCCCCGAGCTGGCCGCACGCCGCCCAGATTTCGCCGCCGAGCGTGTTGCGAACCGTCACCGCGGGGGCGATCGGGTAGAGCTGCTGGGCGAACGCCTCGACCGCCGCGGGGGAGGGCCGTCGAAACGGCAGCCCCGGCACCGGGTTGTAAGGAATCAGATTGATCTTGCTCGGCAGACTACGCGCGATCGCGGCGAGCCGCAGTGCGTCCTCCGGCAGGTCGTTCACGCCATCGAGCAACGTGTACTCGAGCGTCACGCGCCGCCCGACCGCTCGGCCGTAGTCGCGCACCGAAGGGATCAGATCCGCGAGCGGCCAGCGCCGGTTGAGCGGGATCAGTTCGTTGCGCAGCTCGTCGGTGGTCGCGTGCAGCGAGAGCGCGAGCCCCAGTGGCATGCGCTCGGTGGCGAGGCGGCGAATGCCCGGCACCACGCCGCTGGTCGACACCGTGATGCGACGCGCGCCCAGATTGAGGCCGCGTTCGTCGCGCAGGATGCGGATCGACTCGATCACGGGTTCGTAGTTGACGAGTGGCTCGCCCATTCCCATGAACACGATGTTGAAACGCGCGTCTCTCCAGCGGTGGAAGTCGCCCATCGCCAGCACCTGCGCGACGATCTCCTCGGCGCGCAGGTTGCGCTTGAGTCCCATCAGGCCGGTGGCACAGAACGCGCACTTGAGCGCGCAGCCGACCTGACTCGAAACGCAGAACGTGAGTCGCTTCTCGGTGCGCATCGACACACACTCGACGCGCGCGCCGTCGGCCAGCTCGAGCACGAACTTCTGCGTCATCGAATCCTGGGTGCCCAGCACGGTGTCGAGTCGCGGGAGATCGAGCGTGCAGACCGCTTCGAGGCCGGACCGAAGTCCGCTCGGCAGGTTCGTCATGCTGGCGGCCGAGCGGTGGTGCTTCTGATAGACCCACGCGTAGATCTGATCGGCCCGATAGCGCGGCACTCCGTGGGCCGTCAGTCGATCGCCGAGCGTGTCTCGAGAGAGCCCGAAGAGACTCGGGGCAGCGGGAGGAAACACCGGCGAGACGGCGAGATTCGGCAGGGTGGTCATGATCGTGGGGGCCAAGGCCGGAGACGCTAACAGACCCCGTTTCTTGCGACAAACTTCGTCGACATGATATGCATGGCGGTGCAATGAACGATCGAATCGGTGCCCGCGAATTGCTGGCCTGTCTCGGAGACGCTTCGCGCTATCGGATCGCCCGCGAACTCTCGCAGGGGCATCTGTGCGTGAGTGACCTGGCGTTGCGCGTCGGACTGTCGCAGTCGTGCACTACTCGGCACCTCCAGGCACTCGAACGCGTCGGCTTCGCTGCCCGACGGCGTGACGGCAAGCGGGTGCTCTATCAGCTCCGGAGCGACGACGCGGATGTGCGGAGTTTTCTGCTCTGGCTTGAAAGCGCCGAGGTCGGAGTCCCTCGGCGTGGCAGTCTCACAAGCCGCTCGAGCCGCGAGCGGCGCTCCGCCGCTGCGAGCGAACCGGGCGCGAATCGCGCTAGAGCAGCCGGGGCGCAAAGTTCGCCGCTCGAACCGGCCGATGACCCTGTGCAACCGCAGGACACGCCGAACGCCGTTTCCCGCCCACTGCGGCGCGGCGACATGGACGACTTTCTGTTGTGAGAGGCTCCGAACGTATGCGTGTGTGTGCAATTGATATTGGCTCGAATTCGATTCGGCTGCTGGTGGCTGAAGTGTCGGGTCCGGAGGAGGATCCAAGCCTGACTGCGGTGGCGCGGGCGGGAGAAGCCTGCCGTCTCGGCCGCGGCCTCGATCGCACCGGGCTCATCGAGCCCGAGATGGCGGGCCGCGCCGCCGATCTGGTCGCCGAATTCCTGCGCCGGGCGCGTGCGATCGGTGCCCGTCGAGTGATCGTCGGGGCGACGGCAGCGCTGCGAACCGCGAGCAATGGACCGGAGATCGCGGCCGGCATCGAGCGACGATGCGGCGTGTCGGTTCGAGTGCTGAGCGGCGAGGAGGAGGCCCGGCTGGTCTACGAGGCCGTTGTGACCGGATTCGGCGCCGCTGCCTGGAGAAGTCCGTGCGTCGTGTTCGATCTCGGTGGCGGGAGCACCGAGGTGGTGAGCGGCCTGGGGCGCACTCCGGGGCGCTGGACGAGTCTCGGATTCGGTGCGGTCACGCTGACCGAGAAGTTCCTCTCCGGCAGTCCGCCGAGCCCCGATGATCAGGCTCGGCTAGTCGCACAGGTCGAAGCTCAAATTATGCGTGACTGTGCATACATGCCGACCGCGACCCCCATCCTTGCAGGCGTGGGCGGCACCGTGACCGTGCTGGCTTCTCTGGATCGCGGACTCGAGACCTACGATCCGGCGCTGCTCGAGGGCTGGTTGATCGAGACCGAGCGACTCGGAGCGCTGATCGAGAAGGTCGCGCTTTCCTCAGAAGCCGAGCGCGCCACCTGGTCAGTGCTCGGACATGGGCGTTCGGACATCGTCGCCGCCGGGGCGCTCGTGATCCAGTGTCTCGCCCGGCGATTCTCATCGCGTGGGCTCATGTGCTCGACCCGCGGTCTCCGCTATGGCCTCGCGCGTCTCGCGGTTCGAGAAGGTCAGCCGCTGCCCGACGGCGGCGCCCCCGGTGAGGCGAGCGGATAAAGATCCGTTGACGTCTCGCGGACACCAGACCGATACTCCCAGTGGCGCTGAGACAACCCCCTCTCATCAGGATTACTCGCTGGCTCGATCTCGGTCGATCACGCGGGGCACGCATCTTTCGTTCACCAGGGGTCGAGGGAGCACACAGCGCATGATCAGGAGCATCTTGAGACGTCTCCCGCTTCCACTCGTTCTCGCCGCGTTGTTCTGCGCGGTCGCGATCGGGCCGTCGATCGCCGCGCCACGATGGGGCGGATTCACGGCCTCGAGATTCCCTGCCGCAACCACCGCCAAGCAGGGCGCGACTCATCGCACAGCGGGTGATCCCGACGAGGGGCAGCAAATCGTTCATCCACCTCCGTCACTTCGGAGCGCGAAAGCGTCCGGATTCGGAGGGGCTGGCGAATTGCCGCTACCCGTTCGGCGCGGATTCATGTGGATCAGGGCGATCGCATCTCCGTGGCTGATTCGCTGAGCTGAAGCTCGGCCGACCCAGCTACGGATCGTCGCAGTGAGCGTTGCCGGATCGAACCGCCGGCTTCGTTCTTCCGGGTTGAAGCACTCATCGAGGGTTCGAACGTGCAGCGAGCGATCCCCCCCGATTCGGCTCATGCTCGCCTTCCTCACCGGGAAGGTCCTTACCAGCACGAGTCGATCGGTGACCTCTACTTCGCCGCGGATAATTTCGCCGGGGCGGCCGAGGCCTACGCCGCGGCTCTTCGCGAGGCGCCCGAGTCGGCGCCCGCTGAGCGCCTGCATCTCCTGTTGCGGCTGGCCGACGCCGAGTCGCAGCGCGGGCGCTCGAATGAAGCGCTGGCGCCGCTGCGAGAGGCGCGGGCGCTCACGCGCCGCCTCGACGATCCGCTCGAGCGCGCTGCTTTCGCCGCGCGGCTCGCGGTCGCATCGAACAACCTCGGTCGTTACCGTGCGGCCTGTCGCTATGCGCGCTACGCCTACGCGGTGCTGCGCGACACCGACGATCACGCCACGGTCGCCAAGGTCAGCGTCGCGCTCGGACTCGGGCTCTCCCGGCTGGGTCACCTCGATGAAGCCATCGAATGGCTGCAAGGTGCCGCGGCGACGTTCCGTCGCACCCGGGACGACGACGGGCTGGTCGCAGCGCTCAACAATCTCGGACTGATCTACAAGGGGCGCCGCCAGTGGCGCGAAGCCGTGAGTCATCTGGAGCAGGCGCTCAGGATCGACGAGCGCGCAGGGCTCTATGCGCGCATGCGCGGGCATCATCAGAATCTCGGCCTGGTGCGTCATGCGCTCGGCGAGTGGGATCTGGCCGAGGAACACTTCCGCCGCTCGCTCCAGATCGCGCGTGAACTGGGTCACCGTTCCGGCGAGGCGCTCGCGCTGCTGGCGCTCGGGCGGCTGGCGCGCCGGCGGCGGCAGTTCGAGCGTGCCGAGGAGCAGCTGCGCCAGGCGCTCGCGCTTGCGAATGAAGCAAAGACCGCGCGCGAACAGATTCTGGCGGCTGAATTCATCGCAGAACTCGAGCTCGACCGCGGCCGCCCGGCGGCTGCGCAGAACCTGCTGGAGCGCGCGCTCACCGAAGCCATGGCCATCGCGCCCCAGGGTGACCTGGTGATGGAGATCGAGAGCCGGCTGGGCCTGTCGATCCTGATGCAGCGTCGTCCAGACGATGCCCAGTCGCACCTGGTGCGCGCGCTGTCGCTGGCGGAGCGGCTCGGTGATCGGCTCGAGCGATCGATCGCCGAGCGCTCGCTGGCGCGTCTCGAAGCAATGCGCGCGAACACCGCGGCGTTCGAGTCGCGGCTCACCAGCGCCATCGCGACCTTCGAGGAACTCGGGGAGACCTACGAGTTGGCGACGACGCTCGCCTCGTGGGGCGAGCTGATGCTGCTGCTTCCTTCCGGCACACGGACGCGCATGGCGCTCGAACCGGCGGCCGAAGCGGCGCGCCGCGGCGCCGCGCTCTATCGGCAGCTCGGAGTGCCGTCGCTGGCGGCCGAGGCGCTCATGACGATCGCGACGCTCGAGGCCGAGCGCGAACACTACGATCAAGCCCTCGCGCTGCTCGAGCAGGCGGAGACCTGGCTGCACGAGCATCAGGACGACGCGATCGAAGAGCGGGTCGGCGCGCTGCGTCGGCAGCTCGAGCAGATGTACGTCGCCGTCTCGCTTTCGACCTCGAACGAGTTCCGAGCGCTCGACGAGGCGAATCGCCTGTTCCGCGACACCGCCGACATGGACGGACTTCTGGCGCAGACCGTGCGCCTCGCGGTCGAGCATTCGGGTGGCGATCGCGGATTCGTCGCGTTCAGCTCGAGCGGCGCGCGACTCGACGTGGTCGCTCAGCATGGTCTGGGTCGTGATCGTGCGCGCCGCATTCTGCAGCACCTCGATCAGGTCGTGGGTGCCCGGATGACCGAGCAGGGCCCGATCTTCTCCAGCCGTGTCGCCGCCGATCCGCGCTTCAGCGAAGCGCTCGCGGGTGCGCTCGAAGGCGTCGGCTCGCTGGTGTGCGTGCCGCTCAACTTCCCTTCCCAGTCGGTCGGCCTGCTGTTCGTGGATCGTCTGAGTGACAGCTTGCAGGGCTCGTTCAAGCAGCGCGATCTCAACCTGCTCGCGGTGCTGGCCAACACGGCGGCGGTCGCAATCGTCGAAGCACAGCGTTCGCGACTCCTGGTCGAAAACCAGCAGCTTCGCCAGCAGCTCAAGCCGACGCCGGGACTCGAGCGCGTGATCAGCCAGTCGCGTGAGATGTCGGAGATCCTGCGCATGTTGCAGAAGGTCAGCGACAGCAACGCGACCATTCTGTTCATGGGGGAGACCGGCACCGGCAAGGGCCTGCTCGCCCAGGTGGTGCACGATCTGTCGAATCGCCGCGAGCTCCCGTTCGTTCAGGTCAACTGTGCGGCGCTGCCCGAGCACCTGCTCGAGAGTGAACTCTTCGGCTACGTGCAGGGTGCCTTCACCGGGGCGGTGCGCGACAAGTCGGGGTTGTTCGAAGAGGCCGGCGACGGCACGATCTTCCTGGACGAGATCGAGAAGATTCCGGAGACGGTGCAGGCCAAGCTGCTTCACGTTCTGGATCGCGGTGAGATGCGCCCGCTCGGTGCGACCCGCAGCCGGCGCGTCGAGGCGCGCGTCATCTGCGCGACCGGCGTCGACCTGCGCGATCGCATTCGCGAGGGCCGTTTCCTCGAAGACCTCTACTACCGACTCAACGACATCACGGTGCGTGTCCCCGCGATGCGCGAGCGCCGAGAGGACATTCCGCTGCTCGCGCAGCACTTCCTCGACACCTACGCCCGTCAGATGGATCGGCCGATCGCGGGCTTCGCGCCCGAGGTGCTGCGGGTGTTCCTGCACGCCGAGTGGCGGGGCAACGTCCGCGAGCTCGAGAAGACTGTGAAGCGCATGGTGGTGCTGGCGGAAGACGGCGAGACTCTCGGGACCGCCCTGCTGCCACCCGAACTGAGAGAGAGCGCGGCCTCGAGCCCTTCGGAGTCCCTGCGCGACTCGCGCTCGCTGCGCATCAGCATCGCGCACCTCGAGAAGCGCATGGTCGCCGAGGCGCTCGATCGCAACCGCTGGAACAAGGCAAAGACCGCGCGCGAGCTGGGACTGAGCTACCCGACGCTGCTGTCCAAGATTCGCGTCTTCAAACTCGAGAAGAAGCGTGCGGTGACTAACACGGCTTGAGGATTCGGCCGATCCGACTAGCAAACGGCTTAACACTGAACCCCGTGATTTCGAGCGAGTTAGCTCGGAGGTCGCGGGGTTCTTAGTTTTGTTTCTAGTTGGGCCCCGCTGCACCCCGCTCGCCGTGCTCGAACCGAGCGCGCAATCGTGCCGCAGACTATTGCAGCCCAACGCGTTGAGAGGTTGTTCGCAAAACGCAATGTGCTTGGCACGCACGATGCGAAGCCGAATAGCTCGGAGGGGGGGACCTCCAAATCAGCGCAGAGAAGCAGCAAGTCGTCGCAACAAAGCAGTCGCAGTGAATCTGGGCTAGCCGGTACTGAACGGGCTCAGGACGAGGGTACGAGCCCCGAACAACTCGATCACGCACCTGCCCGATCGACCGGCTAGCCTGGAGGATATCCAGGAACTTTCCGGATGGCGCTTCACTCCATCCGTGCAGCACCAGCCAACGATGGATTTCTCGGTCAGGCGCGCCGCTCTCGAAGCGTCCTATACCCGGTCCAACGCGACGAGACGCGGCGTGCCGAACCGAGCAGTCGAGTTGGGATAAGGACACCGGTCGATCGTAGCGTGGGCCGACACTGGGGGATGTTGAGGCTCGTGCTGCGAGTAACTCGACCGGTGTCCTTGTTTGTCTGCTGATGCAGAGGCGCGCCGCCGCCGCGCGAGTGCCTGTCCCGCCGAACGTGAACCCTGCCGTTCGCCCTCTCCGATCGCGCTCGACTCGTTCGTGATGGCTGTGGCGTGCGCGCACACCTGAGTCCGCGGCGCACACCCTTGCGGTCTTCCGGCGCCTGCTCTCGACCCGTGTCGACTTACGCAACCGGTTCGTGGGTCTGGAGTTGCGCAGTCGCGGCACAATGGAGCGCGCGCCACCAAACGCATGGCACAACGCTTGCCCTTTCGCAGTGTGAACGCTTTCCGCGACGAACGAGAGGGAGGAGCCGATGCGTCATTCCTGGCCTGCAGTTCTCCTGCTGCTGGTGTTGATCGCCGGCTGCGATGACAAGGTGACGAGGCGTGACTACTCCGCCCCGGCGGCACCGCGCGGCGTTTCGAGCGTGACTGGAGACGCCACGGTCTACCTTCGCTGGCTCGAGAACACCGAGTCTGATGTCGAGGGGTATCGCGTGTACGAGGCTGCGTGCGCGAACGGTCCGGATTGTCCGTATGACCCGATCGGGGTCACCACCGGCTCGGTGTTCACCGTGACGGGCCTCGCCAACGGCGACACGCGCTATTTCGCGGTCGCGGCCTACGACCGCGAGGGCAACGAGAGCGAGTTGTCGTTCGATACCGTGTTCGACACTCCGCGCCCCGAAGGCTTCGACCGCTTTCTCGACAACTATCTCGACCGGCCCGACTTTTCCGGCTGGGACTTCTCGGCTCAGACCGCGCGCAACTGGGAAGACGCTCGCACGGACATGTTCATGGGTCACAACGGCACCGTCTACCAGATGTTCGTGCCCGACTTCGCGACCGACATCCAGGACGCGGGCTACGGCTCGAGCCTCGATGCGATCGACTTCGCTCCGACGGCCGGCTGGTCGCCGACTGGAAGCGTCGAGCTGATCGAGGGCCACTGCTACGTGGTGTGGACCCGCGACAACAACTACGCGAAGTTTCGTGTCAGCCACATCTTTCCGGCCACTTCCGGCGCCGCGGCGCGCGTGGTGTTCGACTGGGCCTATCAGGTCGATCCTGGAAATCGCGAGCTGCTCGTCCAGGGCACCCGCGGCGAGCCGGGAGCGAGGCGCCCGATCGTGTGGGTGACGAAGCCCGCGTCCTGATCGGGTCGTGCGCATGAGGTTTTCGAAGACTGGACTTCTATTCGGCGCTCCAAGGGGCGACACTCACGCTCGCTCCCCGGTAGCCGCCGGCACTCGCGGCTGAACTCGGAAGGATGGTGACACCCATGTTGCGTGCGGCCACGCGCCTCGTCTCCGGCGGGCTCGTTCTCGCGACCCTCGTCATCGGCCCCTCACTGGCGCGCGCCGAACATCGGCTCGGCGTTGAAGTGTGGACGGACCGAGGCGCTGACGGTGTGTATCGTCCCGGCGATCGCATGGAAGTGCGTGCCCGGCTCACCGACGACGCCTATCTGCTCGTCTACGAGATCGATTCCGAGGGCCTCGTGCGAGTGCTCTATCCCGACCGTGGCAGCTCCGGACTGGCCGAAGGCCGCACGACGCTTCGACTGCCATCCGAGCGCTCCGAAATGGATCTCGTGGTCGAGCAGGCGGTGGGTGAAGGCTTCATCGTTGCGATCGCTTCGGAGGAACCCTTCGATCGGTTGCCGTGGTATCTGCAGCCCTACGACGAGGCAGCCGAGGCGATCGGCTACGAAGGCGAAGTAGATCCCGAGGAGGGCGTGACCGAGGATGGTCGGATCGTGGGAGATCCATTCGTCGCGATGGAGCGAATCCGGCGGCGCGTGATCGACCGCGACTCGGACACCGAGTCCTTCTCGACCTCGTACTCGACCTACTACGTGCACACCAAGGTTCGCTACCCGCGCTACATCTGCAACGACTGCCACCGCCCCGGCACCTGGTCGTGGTGGGATGGCTTCGATCCGTACTACACCAGCTGCAGCGTCTTCAATGTGCGCGTGAACTGGGGCTGGCACTGGGGGCCGGCCTACTGGAACGGCTTCGTGCCGTACTACGTGTACTCGTATCGCGCCGACTGCCCGCCGCATTATCGGCCGTCCGCGGGAATCACCTATTCCGCGTGGCAGGGCTGGAACAAATGGAACGGCCTGTGGGGTCGGAAGCTCCAACGCTACAAGTCGGCGCCGCCAGCGAACTACGTTCCACCGACACGCTATGCGGAGAGTCGCGGCGGGCGGAACCCCGAAGGCAAGTTGCCGCCGGGCTTCGTGGCGCCGAATCCGAGTGGGTCGCGCGGCGCGCGCGCGTTCACTCCCGGCGATCGCGGTACCAATCCTGCCGACCGCGACGGTCTGTGGC
>JABFRW010000059.1 GCA_013140805.1 Candidatus Eisenbacteria bacterium | reverse complement strand
CTTAATGCGTTAGCTGCGGCACTGGAGGGGTCGATGCCTCCAACACCTAGTGATCACCGTTTACGGCTAGGACTACCGGGGTATCTAATCCCGTTTGCTCCCCTAGCTTTCGCGCCTCAGCGTCAGTTACGGGCCAGATGAACGCTTTCGCCACCGGTGTTCCTCCTGATATCTACGCATTTCACCGCTACACCAGGAATTCCTTCATCCTCTCCCGTACTCAAGTCAAGCAGTTTGGGATGCAGTGCCTCGGGTAAGCCGAGGCATTTCACATTCCACTTACCTAACCGCCTACACGCCCTTTACGCCCAGTGATTCCGAACAACGCTTGCTCCCCCCGTGTTACCGCGGCTGCTGGCACGGAGTTAGCCGGAGCTTATTCGTCCGGTACCGTCAAACGACCAGATTGTTCACCTGATCGCATTTCTTCCCGAACAAAAGGAGTTTACGACCCAAAGGCCTTCATCCTCCACGCGGCGTCGCTCGGTCAGGGTTGCCCCCATTGCCGAAGCCTCTCGACTGCTGCCTCCCGTAGGAGTCTGGGCCGTATCTCAGTCCCAGTGTGGCTGACCATCCTCTCAGACCAGCTACCCATCGTCGCCTTGGTGGGCCGTTACCCCGCCAACTAGCTAATGGGACGCGAGACCATCTTCAACCGGTAGCTTATAAATAGAGGCCACCTTTGACCTCAGGATCATGCGATCCCGTGGTCTCATGCGGTATTAGCACTCCGTTAGGAGTGTTATCCCCCTGTTGAAGGCAGGTTTCTCACGCGTTACTCACCCGTTCGCCACTCTACTTGAGGGGTTACCCCCTCTTTCGCGTACGACTTGCATGCCTAATCCACGCCGCCAGCGTTCGTTCTGAGCCAGGATCAAACTCTCCGTGGTCAATTTATAAACGGAGATCATTCACAACAAACCGAAGTCTGCTTGTGAACGGATCAATTGCAAGGTATCCCCGCGAACACGCCAAAATCGCGTGTCTTTGGGGCCTCTCAGGGCTCTTGGAGTCACGTGCGCTATTCAGTTTTCAAAGAGCGAGAAACGTCTAGCGCCTTCTCCCTGCGGAAAAGGCGGACGGGGAAACTACCCATCTGTCGAAACCAAGTCAAACGACTTTTTTCGGGTGGGTTACTTCCCTGCGGCAGGCGCAATATAGGTGCGGCCTCCGAGGCTTGTCAACCCGGCCCCGCGACGGGTCGATTGCGACTGGCTCAAAGCCATAGAAGACAATGGCTTACGGTCTTAATAGAGCCGCTTCGGGACAGGTCCGTCCGCCCTACTTCCCCGCGAATCGCTTCATCTTGCGCCCCGCCCGCAGCACGAATTCTTTGCCCGGATCCACGGCCTGGTCCCAGGAAGTCACGACTTCGCCGTCGATTCGCACGGCTTTCTGCTCGACCAGACGCCGGGCGGCACTCCGGGAGTCGCTGAATCCAGCCGCCATCAACGCGTCAATGATGATCGGAGCGGCGGGCTTCGCAGCGAAGTTCAGCAGCGTTTCGCGCGAGAATTCATCGAGATTCTCGGGGACTTCGCGGCGACTGAATTGCGCGTCGAATCCAGCGCGTGCCTGCAGAGCGGCATCCGCGTCGTGATACATCGTCACGATGCGCTCGCCGAGACGCTTCTTGATCGTCATCGGATTGATCGCGGCATCCGCCAGTTCGCGCTCGACCGCGGCGAGTTCGTCAGGCGGCGCATCCGTGACGAGCGCCCAGAAGAGACGCAGCACCGAATCGGGAAGGCTCATCACTTTGCCGAACATCTCGGTCGGAGCGTCCGTGACGCCGATGTAGTTCCCAAGGCTCTTGCTCATGCGCTGCACGCCGTCGAGCCCCGGAAGCACCGGCAGCGTGAGCACCACCTGCGGCTCCTGCCCCGCGAGTCGCTGCAGTTCGCGTCCCACGACCAGGTTGAACTTCTGCTCGGTCGCGCCGAGCTCGACGTCGGCCAGAATGGCGACCGAGTCGTGCCCCTGCATGAGCGGATAGAGCAGCTCGTGCACGCTGATCGGCTGATTCGCCTGCAGACGCTTCGCGAAGTCGTCACGCTCGAGCAGACGCGACACCGTGTACTGAGCCGCCAGCCGGATCACTTCCGCGAACGACATCGGTGCGAACCACTCGCCGTTGCGATGCACCTCGACTGGCAGGCATGGCGGCTGGGGACGCGGGTCCAGCACGCGGTAGAACTGGTCGAGGTAGGTTCGCGCGTTGGCTTCGAGTTCCTGCGCCTCGAGCTGCGGACGTGTCTTGCTGCGGCCGCTCGGATCACCGACCAGTCCCGTGTAGTCGCCGACGATCAGCACCACCTGGTGCCCGAGTTCCTGGAATTGCCTGAGTTTTCGCAGTCCGACCGTGTGCCCCAGATGGATATCGGGCGCGGTCGGATCGAAGCCCTGCTTGACCCGCAGTGGCCTGCCCGCGGCGGCGCACTTGCGCAATCGCTCCAGCAGCGCGCCCTCCGGGAGGATCTCCTCGGTACCGCGGGCCAGAATCTCGAACTGCTGTTCGGGTGCGAGCATGGTTCCTCGATCGGTGCCTCATCACGAATCACGTTGGTCGCGAGCATCGCATTGTAGGAACCGCCTCGCGACCTCGGCAACTCGCACGATTGTCACGCTTCGGTCAGCGCCGAACGCGCCTGCGCCTTGACCGCGCATGCGCTCCTTCCTACGCTCCGCGACGTGACGGATCGCAATTCTACTCTTCCCGAGTTCTCGGACAGGGCAGTTCGAGTCGCGCGGCGATTTCCCTGGAGACTCTTCTTCACGATCGTGGTGGTCGCCCTGTTCGGTGGCGCCGGCGTCGTGTTCGGAGTGGTCCAGTGGTTGCGGCGTGACCTCGCCTCGCCGCAGACGCTCGCGTCGATCCAGCCCGCGGTCAAGACGCTCGTCTACGACGCGCGCGGCCGCGTGATCCACGAGTTCTACAAAGAGAACCGCTCCCCCGTCCCGCTCAAACAGATCCCGCGGCACATCGTGAACGCGACGATCGCGACCGAGGACCGGCGTTTCTACTCGCACTGGGGCATCGACCTGTGGGGCATCGCGCGCGCGGCGGTCACCGACATCATGCAGATGCGGCGCGCGCAGGGCGGCAGCACCATCACGCAGCTGCTGGCGCGGAATCTGTTCCTCTCCCACGAGCGCACGTTCAGCCGCAAGATCAAGGAAGCGGCACTCGCGATCGAGATCGAACGCACGTACTCGAAGGATCAAATCCTGGAGATGTACTTCAACCAGATCTACTTCGGTGAGGGTGCCTACGGCGTAGAGGCCGGAGCCAAGACACTGTTCAACAAACCGCTTCGCGAGCTGAACCTGCAGGAGTCCGCGCTGCTGGCCGGCATTCCGGCCAACCCGAGCCTCTACTCGCCGCGCCGCCGTCCCGCAGCCGCACGCGCGCGCCGTGAAAAGGTGCTGCGCAACATGCTGGTGACCAAGGCGATCTCTCAGGTCGAGTACGACAATGCGGTGCGCGCTCCGCTGGGCGTGACCCCGGTGCGGTACAGCAACGACCGGGCGCCCTACTTCATCGAGATGGTGAGACTTCAGCTCGACGAGAAGTTCGGCTCGAACGCGGTGTACGAGGGCGGATTGCGCGTCTACACCACGCTCGACCTGGACCTTCAGCAGATCGGCGAGCGAGCCCTTGAGAAACACCTCGCCGCGCTCGAGAGCGAGCTCAAGATCAAGCAGAAGCGAGAGAGCTTCGTGCCCGCGATCTCCGACAGCACGCGCTCCGGCCGCACCCCGTATCTGCAGGGCGCGCTGATCGCGATCGATCCACGCACCGGGTACGTGCGCGCGATGGTCGGCGGGCGCGACTGGAATCACAGCAATTTCAATCGCGCGACCCAGGCACAGCGCCAGCCCGGTTCATCGTTCAAGCCGTTCGTGTACGTGGCGGCGATCGACAACGGCTTCCATCCGACCGACGTGATCGTCGACGAGCCGGTGTCGTTCCCGGGCGGCAACGGCAAGGCCTATCAGCCGCTCAACTACGATCGCAAGTTCCGCGGCCCGGTGACGCTGCGCTACGCGCTTCAGCAGTCGATCAACATTCCGGCGATCAAGCTGATGCGCAAGGTCGGCATCTCGCTGGTGGCGAGCTACGCGCGCCGACTCGGGATTCGCACCCCGCTCGGCTCTCAGAACCTGTCGCTGGCACTCGGCAGCAGCGAGGTCACGCTCATCGACCTCACGACCGCGTATGGCGTGTTCGCCAATCGCGGCATCCGCAACGATCCGCTGCTGATCCTCAAGGTCGAGGACGACAAGGGCACGGTGCTCGAGAAGAACACACCGCATCCGGTCGAGGTGTTGTCCGAGGAGACCGCCTCGGTCATGACCTCGATGCTGCAGAGCGTCATGGATCACGGCACGGGGTTCCCGTCACGGACCCGCGGCTTCACCAATCCGGCCGCCGGAAAGACCGGCACCATGGACGACTACATGGATGCGTGGTTCGTCGGCTACACGCCGGCACTCTCATGCGGCGTGTGGGTCGGTTTCGATCAGAAGCGCACGATCGGTCCGGGCATGACCGGCGCACGCGCGGCGCTGCCGGTGTGGACCGACTTCATGATCGGTGCCACGCGCGGGCGCCCGATCGACGAGTTCCCGCTCCCGGTCGGCACGGTGACGCGCGAGATCTGCGCCGAGACCGGCATGCTCGCCACCACCGCGTGCGTGAGCGTCACGAGCGAGATGTTCGGCGAGGGTTCCGAGCCGAGCGAGCTCTGCACGCAACACCCGGGTCCGCCGCTGCGCCCGCTCGAGCCCGGCGTCACGCCGGCACCCGAGAGCCACGGCCCGACCGATACCGAGCGCGCTCCCGAGGACCCAGTCGGCGTTCGCTAGCGGTAGATCGTCTTCACCGCACCCCAGGTGCTCGCAACGGTCGGCACCGGCTGCTCGGGTGGCGGCAGGCCCAGCCCGGGGTAGTCCGCCAGTGGCCGGTTGCGCGAACATGCGTGCGTCCAGATCCCGGTCTGACCGCTGGCGAAGGAGTTGAACGCGAAGACCAGATACGACTCTCCGACTTCGAACGGGAATCCGCACGTGCTCTCGTCCCTCGGGGTGTAGACGTTCACGACGGAGTTGAGCCCGCCCTTCCAGCGAATCGTCGGAGTAAACGTCGCAATTACGTTAAAGCTGTCACTGGTCGGCTGAACACTCGTCACGGTTCCGCCGAACACGTAGTGAGCGATCGCGAATTCCTCGAGCACCGTGCGCTCGTTGGTGCACGAACAGGCGTGCGCCGCGGGGATCCGGGCGACGGCGAATACACCGAGGATCGCGACTGCGATCGACACGCGTTGCGAGTGGTTCATGGGGTCCTCCGGTCGAGCGGATGGGCGCAGCGACGCAGCGATGGTACTCCCGTTCAGCCGATGCGTTCCAGCACCAGTTCGGGGGCGGCGAGCGCCTCGTCCCCGAGCTCGAAGCAGGCTGCAACCCGGCCGGCAACATCGGGATCCGGCCGTGACTGGTGAAGTTCCGCGAGCGGCGCTCCGGCGCTGAACCGGTCTCCGATCCGTGCTCGCACCACGACCCCGACCGCCGGATCGATTGCGTCTTCCTTCGCCCGCCGCCCGGCGCCGAGCTGCACCAGCAGTTCGCCGAGCCCAAACGTGTCGACGCTCCGAACGACACCGCTGCGGGGAGCCGGCACCACTTCGACGATCGCCGCGCGTGCGAGCGCACGACCCGACTCGAGACCGCGCGCGTCGCCGCCCTGCGCCTCGACCAGCGCCATGAAGCGCTCCAGTGCGGCTCCCGAGTCGAGACAGCGCTCGGCGTCGTCACGCGCTGCCCCCAGGCTCGCGGAGGCGCCGGACTCGACCAGCATGGCGGCGGCGAGCTCGAGCGTGAGCGCGCGCACATCGGCGGGGCCGCCGCCGCGCAGCGTCTCGAGCGACTCGGCGACTTCGAGTGCGTTGCCGCACGCCGCGCCCAGCGGCTGGCTCATGTCGGTGACCAGCGCCCGCGCCCGACGCCCCAGCGAGCGCGTGGTCGCGACCAGCCGGGTCGCGAGACTCCGTGCGGTCTCGCGCGACTTCATGAATGCGCCGCTGCCGCACTTGACGTCGTAGACGAGCGCCCCCGCCCCCTCGGCGATCTTCTTGCTCAC
>JABFRW010000058.1 GCA_013140805.1 Candidatus Eisenbacteria bacterium | reverse complement strand
GCTGAGACTCGTCACCGCCATCCTCGCCGAAGCCAGTGACGAGTGGGAAACCGAACGGACCTACATCAACGCAGAGAGCGACAGGTAGGAACCTGTGAAATTACAGAAAGCGCGTTGCACTATCGACGGCGCCTCCGACGCGCTGAGATTCACGGTCAATGTGGCGGGCATGCAGTGCGTCGATGAGTTCGATAGTGCGCTGCCGGTCGCCGCGGTGCGAATCCCGAGCCTCTCGGACTCACTATGGACGTGGCGATCCGGCAAAGGTCTCGTTCTGCTCGACACCCTTGTCGCGTCGTATGACGCTGGGACGCATGTTGCAACCTTCACCGAACAACGAATCTCTGGCTGTGGGCGATATTCGTTCAGGGTGCTCGTGGACGGCCACCTGCTGCTGGACTCAGCATTCGTCGACATCCGCTCGCTCGACCCGACCCGGCTGGCAATCGGCGGAGTGGACTTCAACGAGATCTCGGGCTACAACGCAGCCGTGTTCACTCAGGCGCCGTGCTTTGATGTCGACTACTCGGGCACGGTTGGGATCCCGGACCACACGCTGTTCCTGGTCCATAGCGGCCACTCGGTGCCGCGACAACTGCTCACGCCGAATGGCGGCCAGACCTGGACCACCGGAAGCACCGCGAGCGTCACCTGGCAACGCGGGCGTGGCGACTCGGCGAGGGTCGAGTTGTATGCGCGCAAGGGTGTGACGGGCTCACGCATCTTGCTCGCGCACGCGCGACCCGACACCGGGGCCGCGAGCATCACGGTCCCGGCGGCTCTCGACACCTGCACCGGATGCTTGATCGAAGTGCAGCACACGGCGGGGACCTACACGTCGGGTCCCTCGGGAATCGAGATCGGATCGGACAAGTCCGACGCCGCCATCACGGTGCTCGACGGCATCCGGCCTGCCAAGGCATCACTCTCGATCGATCTCATTGGCCAGCACTCGTTGAGTCTCGTGTGGACCGCACTCGGCGACGATAGCCTCACGCGGAGCGCCACCCAGTACGACATTCGCTATTCGACTTCGCCCATCACCACGAGCACCTGGGCTTCCGCCACCCAGGCGACCGGCGAGCCCACACCTCAACCCGCCGGCGAAGAGGAGTTCTTCACGCTCTCGGGGCTCCTTCAGTGCACGCGCTACTACGTCGCCATCAAGACCCGCGATGAGGCCAGCAACTGGTCGGCTCTCAGCAACAACCCCAACGCCAAGACCTCGTGCGGCGCGGTGGCGCAGGGAGTTCGACTCGATTCCGAGCCCCCACAAGCCTCGACCGAATCATCGAGCCACCGTGTTGCCGGCGATCCCGTCGCACTCTCGCGCCTGGCGCTCGAGCTGGCGGACGGCGGCGAGTCGCGGCAGATCAAGCTCTACCGGGTCGAAGTGGCGATCAAGGACTCGGCCGCGGCACACGACTTTGGCTGGCAGGCGGGAGACGGTCGCGGCGAGTGGCGGCCAGCCGTCCGCCGCCCGACACTCGAGGGCGAACCGTGGCTCGGCATCGCCGGTCGCTGGGACCGCGCGGGCCGAGTGCTGATGCCCCTCGATGCCGGAGCGACCGGAGTCTCCGCGACCTACCGTGCGAGTTCCGACCTCGCGACGCGAACCTACGACCTCGCGCGCGCGACGCTCGGAGCGATCCCGCTCGATCCGCGTCGTGAGGACTTGGCGGGCGTGGTGGCGAGGCTCACTCCCAGCGACACGCTCTCGCTGACCTATGTGCCGCGAGACCGAGCCGATGACGATGGGCTCGACTACTGGTCCTCGTTCTCGATCCACGAGGTGCGCGTCGAGCGGATCGAGCCCGGTCGTCAGGCAGAAACGGCAACCGTGTTGCCAACCAAGTTCGCGCTGCGAGTGCTGGGGCCGAATCCGTCGGCGGGCAGGCTCGCTGTTCAGTTCGACGTGCCGCTCCGCAGCAACCTCGAGCTCGACGTGATGGACGTGCAGGGGCGCCGCGTGGCAGTACTCGCTCGCGAGTCATTCGAGCCCGGGCGCTACGAGGCTGCATGGCCGGCGAGTGCCGGAGGCGGCACGGCCGCGCCGGGCCTCTACTTCGTTCGCTTGCGGGTCGATGGACGCACGTTGGCCACGACGAGAGTCGTGCTCACCCCATGACCTACCCTCGCGCGATTCGTTTCCTCGCTCCTCTTCACGCGATCTAGCGCCATGCCCCGCTCACCGCATGCGCAGAACACGGCCCGCGAATGGCACAAATGTGCCATTTCATACTCACACGAGGCCACGCGATGACCACCAAACGCCACAGCCCAGTCCACGACGACGAGCGCCCTCCGCTGCTCGCATCACCGCTCTCCTCCACCGCCGCGGCGCCGGCTCGATCGCATGCAGCGATCGACCACTCCGGCACGAACGGTCAGGCACCCGTGAACGCGGAGTCGTGCGCCGCGGTGGAGGCGGAGAAGCACCAGTCAGGGTCGGCCGCCGATCCGGCGCGCTGGATCCTGCACGTCGACATCGACGCGTTCTTCGCCGCGATCGAGCAGTTGCGCGACCCGCGCCTGCGCGGCAAGCCCGTCATCGTGGGCGCCGGCGTGATCGCGTCGTGTTCCTACGAAGCGCGGCGCTTCGGGCTCAAAGCCGGCATGTCGCTGAGCGAAGCCAAGCGGCTGTGCCCCGACGCCGTGATCCTCGAAGGCCACGCGCAGGTCTATCGCTGCTTCGCCGACCAGATCTTCGCGTGCTGCCGAGACGTCGCCCCCGCGGTCGAGACGTTTCTCGACGAGGCGTACTGCGATCTCAGCGGCACCGAGCGCCTGCACGGCGACCTGCTCGCGGCCGGCGCCAGCCTCAAGCAACGCGTGCTCGATGCCACCGGCCTCACGGTCACGTGCGGGCTCGGCCCCAATCGCATGCTCGCCAAGCTCATCGGCAAGACCGTCAAGCCCGACGGCCTCGCGCGCATCACGCCCCAGGAAGCCGACGCGTTTCTCGTCGATCGCCCGATCGAGCAGCTCGCGGGCGTCGGCCACTCGCACGCGAAGACGCTCCGCTCCATGAACCTGCACACGATCGGAGCGCTGCGGGCACTCTCCGCCGACGCGCTCGCCGCGCTGTTCGGCTCGCCAGGCCGCATGCTCTACGAGCGCTGCCGCGGGCGCGACACGGCGGTCGTGACCGAGCGCGAGATCCCGCTTTCGATCTCGCGCGAGACCTCGTTCCATCGCGACACCGCGGATCGCACCGAGATCGAGGGCATGCTCGAGTACCTGGTCGGCCGCGCGTGTCGCGCGGCGCGCGAGCTGGGGATCCAGCCCCGCACCGTCGCGGTGCGCTTCCGCTACACCGACGACGAGAGCGACGAACAGGCCCGCTCGCTGAAAATCCCATCGAGCACCGACCCGGTGGTACTCGCGGTCGCACTCGACATCCTGTGCCGCCGCTTCACGCGCCGCGTGGCGCTGCACGCGGTGGGAGTCTCGCTCTCCAACTTTGCGAGCGATCTCGCCGAGCAGGGCAGCCTGTTCGACGAGGCCGAAGCCGGCCGCCGCCAGGCGCTCTACGAAGCGTTCGACGGCGTGCGTGACGCCTACGGGCACGGCGTGCTGGTGTCGGGCCGTGCGCTCAACCTGAAAGGACGCGTGAAGGAGGACCGCCACGGCTTCGTGCTCCGAACGCCCTCACTGACCAAGTAGTCGCGCCTCACTCCCCCCACCTCGGAGGACCGCATGAAGCCGTCGCACTTCAAGGGGCTCTACACCGCGATGTACCGCGTCCCGGATCTCGCCCAGGCCAAGGCCTGGTATGCGTCGCTGTTCGGCATCGAGCCCTACTTCGATCATCCTTCGTACGTCGGCTTCAACATCGCGGGCTACGAACTCGGCCTGCTGCCGAACGAACCCGGCGCCGCGACCGGGCCCGGTGGTCTGCTGGTCTACTGGGGCGTCGACAAGATGAGCGTGTCGTGGCCGCGACTGCTGTCGCTGGGCGCGACCGAGGTCGAGAAGCCGCAGGACGTGGGCGAAGGCATCTTCGTGGCGACCGCGCGCGATCCGTTCGGCAACCTGATCGGCGTGATCGAGAACCCGCACTTCCCGAACACGGCGTAGTGCAGCCTCTACCCCGGCGGCATGTCGGAACGCTCGCGCAGGCACATCAGCGTCTGGCTGCCCCACACGCAGCGCGTCCGCTTTTCGCCTTCGATCGCTTCCACCTCGAGCTCGCACACCGTGAGCGTGCGACCGGCGCGGATCACGCGGCCGGTCGCCGCGAAGCGTTCGCCGCGGCCGGGTGCGAGCAGATGCACGCGGTACTCGGTGCTCAGCACCGACGAGCCGGCCGGCATCAGCGTGTAGCCGGCGTAGCCGCCCGCGCTGTCGGCAATGGTGCCGAGCACGCCGGCATGCATGTAGCCGTGCTGCTGCACCAGGTCATCGCGGTAGTTCAACTCGATCGTGACGCGCCCGGGCTCGACCACGGTCAGCTCGGCACCGAACAGCGTCATCACCTTCTGCCGCGCGAAGCTCTCGCGCACGCGGCGTTCGAAATCCGCATCGCCTGCCTTGAAGTCGGCCATGGGTTCCTCCTGCGGCGAACGGTACATGAGGCACCGCACGGCGCGCGCGGCGGCGAGGAACCCCGACCGGTTCCGCGGGCACGCCCGGCTCCGAGTTCGGCATGACTGCTTTCGTTCCGCTTCGGGTGCGATCGCATGGGTCGCTGCTGTATGGCACCGCGTCACCCGAGGCATTGATCGAGCGCGCAGTCGAAGCCGGCTGTCACACACTCGCGCTCACGGATCGCGACAACCTGTATCTCGCGATCCGCTTCTGGCAGAAGGCGCGGGCCGCCGGGCTGGCGGCGATTCTCGGGGCGGAACTCACGCTCGGGCCGCATACGGCTTTGTTGCTGGCACTCGATCGGCGGGGCTACGCGAATCTCTGCCGGCTGCTCACACTGCGGCGGCTCGACGACACGTTCGACGCGGTCGCGCGACTCGCCGAGCTGCACAACGGTCTGCACGTGATCGTCGAGTCGCCGGGGCTCGCGGCTTCTTTGATCAGCGCGGGCGTGCCGCCGGCCGAAGGGGTGCCACTCGGCGTGCCGCCTCGTGCGGCGCGCGGCATGCGCGAAGCGCTGCGGCCGGGCGGACTGTGGTTCGGCGTGCGCGGGGTGGGCGCCGAACGCGTGCGGCTGGCGGAACGCGCGGCGGCGGCGCGGCACTTGAACGTACCCATGATCGCGACCGGCGACGTGGTGATGCGCGCGGCCACCGAGCACGACGCACACCGCGTGGCGGTCACGGCGGCGGCGGGCGAGCTCATCGAGCGCATGCCGGCGGGCTCGTTCGCCACGCGCGATGCGTGGTTCGCCACGCCCGCCGAATGGACGCGCCGCGTGCGCGCGACCTGTGCGGGCGCGGGCCTGCCCGAAGTGGCCGAAGGAGCGCTCGCCAACAATCTGCTCGCGGCCTCGCGCTGCCGGCTCGAGCTCACACTCGGCACGCCGATCTTTCCGCGCGCGCCGGTGCCGCCGGGCGAAACCGGCCGCGGGCACCTGCTGGCACTCGGGCGTGCCGGCATCGCGCGGCGCTATGCGCGCTCGCGCGGCGTGGTGGCGCAGGCGACGAGCCGGCTCGAGCACGAACTCGCGATGATCGATCAGCTCGGCTTCACCGACTACTTCCTGCTGGTCGCCGACATCATCGGCTTCTGCCACGCGAACGGCATTCCGAGTGCCGGGCGCGGCTCGGGCGCCAGCTCGATCGTTTCGTACGTGCTCGGCATCACGAACGTGGATCCGATCGCGTACGGGCTCTACTTCGAGCGCTTCCTGCATCCGCAGCGTCGCGATTGCCCCGACCTGGACATCGACCTGTGCTGGAAGCGTCGCGACTCGGTGATCGAGCACGTCTACCAGACCTACGGCGCCGAGCAGGTCGCCATGATCTCCACGCATTCGACGCTCGGCGCACGCTCGGCGTTTCGCGAGACCGCCAAGGCGCTCGGTGTGCCGAACGCGCGCGTCAACGTGTTGGCCAAGCGGGTGCCGCGCGACATGAAGCCGCCCTACGCCTCGCAGCTTGCGGCCTTGCCGGGTGCGCGCGAGGTGGACTGGCGCGAGCCGGTGCTCGCGGAAGCGCTGCGGCTCGCCGAGTCGCTCGACGGGGCACCTCGGCATCTCTCGATTCATGCGGGCGGCGTGGTGATCGGCGATCGCCCGCTGACCCACTACGTGCCGCTCGAGCGCGCCGCCAAGGGAATCGTGGTGACGCAGTTCGAGATGCGCGCGATCGAGGCGATCGGGCTCGTCAAGATGGACCTGCTCGGCAATCGAGCACTCTCGACGATCGGCGAATGCGTGGAGCTGGTGACGCGCCATCGCGGCGTGGCAGTCGACGTCGAAGCGCTGCCCGACGGCGACCCCGCCACCGTGGAGTCGCTGTCGACCGGCGACACGCTCAACTGCTTCCAGCTCGAATCGCCCGCGATGCGAAACCTGCTGCGCATGCTCGACACGCGTTCGCTCGCCGACACGATCGCCGCGGTGGCACTGGTGCGCCCGGGTCCCGCCGAGTCGGGCATGAAAGAAGCGTTCTGCCGCCGTCGCCGCGGCCTCGAACCCGCCACGTTCCTGCACCCGCGACTCGAGAAGGTGCTGGGTGCCACGCACGGCGTGATGCTCTATGAAGAGGACGTGATGACCGTGGCCGCGGCGATCGCCGGTCTCTCGCTCGCCGAGGGCGATCAACTGCGGCGCGCGATCGCGGCGAGTCGCGGCGACGACGACTTCCGCTCGCTCGAACACGGCTTCGTGGGCCACTGCGGGCGCGCGGGTGTGGGACCCGAGATCGCGCGCCTCGTGTGGCGCGAACTCACGCGCTTCGCCGCCTACGCGTTCTGCAAAGCACACGCCGCCGGCTACGGCCTGCTCGCCTACCAGGGCGCCTATCTCCGCGCGCACTTCCCCACCGAGTACGCGGTCGGAATCCTCAACCATCACGCCGGCATGTACGCGACCTGGGTGCACGTCGAAGACCTGCGCCGCCACGGCGTCACGTTCCTGGCGCCTTGTGCGCAGCGTTCGGAGTGGGGGGGGACGTACGAGGAGGGCGAGGGCGCTGCGCCCGCACAGCCCGCGGTGCGGGTCGGGCTGTCGCGCGTGTTCGGGCTTGCGGAGGCTGCGGGAGCGCGGATCGTGGCGGCTCGCACGACGCGCGGGTTCGTGAGTCTCGCGGACTTCGTCGACCGGGTGCGGCCGACGC
>JABFRW010000057.1 GCA_013140805.1 Candidatus Eisenbacteria bacterium | reverse complement strand
GTCTTCGAATCCCAGCATGTCCTTGAGAGCGCGTTTGGGCTGGGAAGCGCGGCGGGTGCCGGGACGCGTCGGGCGTCCCTCGGGTCGCGAGGGCGCGGGCCGCTGTGCCGCAGGTCGCACCGAAGGCGGCGCGGGCGCTGGCGCTTCGCTCGGCACTTCACGCTGCGGCAGGCGCGGACGCACCATGGAGTCGAGTGCGGCATCGAGGTCCGAGAGTCCGCCGCCCTCGGGAAGCAGGCCGGAAGCCAGCTCGTCGTCGAAACCGTACTCGTCGTTGACGCTCGAGAGCGCGCTCGGCGCCTCGCCGCCATCCAGATCGAGCACCGGGAAGTCGTCCTCCTGAGCACCGGGCGGGAGCGCGGACTCTTCCTTGCGCGGCGCGCTCATCGTGAGCCCGCTCGTGACGACGTCGCGATACCAGGTCTCGAGCAACCCCTTCGCCTCGATGCAGCCACGATCGTAGTACTGGCGCATCACCGCCGCGGGAGCCTTCGGTGACGGCGCGGTGAACGAGATGCGACGGAAGCGTTCGGCACGTCGCTGGTCGTCGGGCCACAAGCGCTGGATCACGGTGAGCGCGTTCTGGCGCCACCCCTTGAAGTCGTGGTCGCGGGCGTGCGCGTTGCGGAGCCGATCGAGGTGCTTGAGCTGGTCGCGCAGCAGTTCGGCTGAGGGGTTCTTGGGCGAGGACTCGCTCATCGTGAGCTCCTGCGCGTCACCCCGGAGGAGCTACCAGTCCGAAAAGCGCTCCTCGTGCCAGGGATCCGCGTCGTTGTGATATCCGTTTCGTTCCCAGAAACCCGGGCGATCGTCGGTCGTGAGTTCGATCCCACGCACCCACTTGGCACTCTTCCAGAAGTAACGCCGGGGCACGACGAGCCGCAGCGGCCAGCCGTGTTCGGGCGCCAGGTCCTTGCCATCGTGCTGATGAGCGAAGAGCACATCGTCCTGCATCAACTCCGCGAGCGGCAGATTGGTGGTGTAGCCCTGCTCCGCGTGGATGATCGCGAAGTTTGCTCCGGGCTTGACCCCCGCCTGCCCCACGATCTGTCGGAACGGCACTCCCCGCCATCGATTGTCGTAGCGGCTCCACCGCGTGACGCAGTGGATGTCGCTCTGCACCTCGATCTGCGGCAGGGCGAGGAATTCCTGCCAGTTCCAGCGACGCTCGCGCTCGACCAGGCCGAACACCTTGAAGTCCCACTGCGCGAGATCGACCTCTGGAACCTGCCCGTAGTGGAGCACCGGCCACTTGTCGGTTCGGACCTGACCCGGTGGCAGCCGCGGCTCTTGTAACGGACTCTGGACGATATCGGCCGATTCTCGCTCGGGATTCACTGGGTTCTCCATGCGGTCAGGGTATCGGACGGCAGCGCCGCCGAGCTGAGCCCGGGAGGGCGGATCCGCACCGCCCGAAAGAACGGGTGGCGAGTCCGGACGTGACCGGGGTATCGGTAGCAAGCGGTCTCCCGCGCGTCAAACCTGGGTGGTCCGGGCCCCGATCGCGGGCTATGCTGCCCAACTCTCCGGGCTCCACCCCCATCCCAGAAGCAGCGGGAGACGAATCATGAGCGATGAATCCACTCTGGTGACGCAGCAGCACTTCCAATACATCGCCGAGCGCACCCAGCGCGAAGACGCTTTCCTGGGCAGCCTCAAGGCCGCCGCACTCGAGGATGGGATCCCGCCGATCTGGATCGCTCCCGAGCAGGCGAGCTTCGTGCAGATCCTGCTGCGCGCCGCCAAGGCCCGCGAGGTGGTGGAGATCGGCACGCTGGCCGGCTACTCGGCGATCGTGATGGCACGAGCACTCCCGTCGGATGGCCGAATCCGCACCATCGAGTACCTGCCCAAGCACGCCGACTTCGCCGAGAAGTGGATCACGCAATCGGACGTCGCGGGTCGCATCGAGGTGCATCGCGGCAAGGGCATGGACGTACTGCCCAAGTTCCTGCCCAACTCGGCCGACGTGGCGTTCCTCGACGCCGACAAGTCGAGCTACGCCTCCTACCTTCAGGAGTGCATGCGCATCGTGCGGCGCGGCGGGCTGATCCTGGTCGACAACGCGTTCGCGTTCGGCGAGCTGTTCTCGACCGCGCCGAAAGATCGCGAAGTCGAGGCGGTGCGCACCTTCAACGAAGTGATGGCGGCAACGCCGGGTTTGCAGAGCGTGATCGTGCCGATCGGCGACGGACTGTGGGTGGGGGTGAAGAAGTAGCGGGAGCGTCAGGGTGCGCTCCGCGTCATCGGCCCGATCACTCGTCCCGCCGCGCACGCTTCGATCAAGGCGGCGAGCCGCCGCTCGCGCGTCGCCTCCTGTTTGGCGCTCATGACCCAGTGGATCACCGTGCGCCGGTAGCCGGGTGGGCGCTTCTGCCAGTCGCTCCATGCCTTCCGATTCGCGCGCAGCGTGCGTTGGCTCGCGGGCGACAGTTCAGCAGCCGGCCGCTCGAACGCGTAGATGCCGGAGCGATCGGCAGTGCGTTTCTCGAACGCGGCGCGTCCGGCCGCACGCATGCGGCCGGCCTTCGTCAGCGCTTCGACTCGACCGATGTTGACGACGCTCCAGATGCTGCGCGGACGGCGCGGCGTGAATCGGATGACATAGACCTCGTCGCTCACGCGCTTGCGAACGCCGTCGATCCACCCGACGCACAGCGCCTCATCGACGCTTTCGGGCCACGTGACGCTCGGCTTGCCGCTGCCCTTCTTGTAGTAGCCGAGCCACAGCAGCTCGGCGCTTGCGTGATGGAGCTGGAACCAGCGCCGCAGGGCGGCGGGGGTCGTGAAGAACAGCGGCTGCTTTTCGGTGCCGAGCTTCATCGGCTTTCGCCCCAGGGTTGCGATCGAGTGCGCATCACTTGAGTGCGAAGCCGAGTCCGAAGAACAGCGCGGCCTCCGCCAGGCGCTGAACCAGCCCGCGCCAGGGGTGCAAGGCCTCGAGGGAAAGCACGGCAATCGCAAGCGCGACCACCACCCCGAGCACGTGATAGAGCGGGCCGAACGGCTCGGCGAGCTTCCACAGCGCAAACGCACCGCCGACGTATTCCACGCCCCCCGCCAGATTGTGGAGCGCGTGCCGCCAGGACCCCGAGAGCGGAGCGCCGGGATCGCACCGGAAGATGGCGGAGCCGAGGTATCCGACGGCGAGAGACCCCGCGAGCACGGCCTGATCCGGGTGCGCGGCTCGCACCTGGGCGGCGACCACCGCCAGCGCGAGTCCGACCGGCAGGAACACCCCGAGCGAGACCGCTCGTTCATCGCGAGTGCCGGTCTCTCCCAGCTCGCTGATGGTGTCCCGAGCGTGCCGGTAGCCGGAGCGGCGGCTCGCGAACCAGGCGATGGCCACGGCCAGAAACAGCGCGATCGCGGCAACGAAGAGGCTCATGCGCCGACCTTCACCGCGGCCGACTTCCAGCGCAAGCTACTTGTGCAGCAGCTTGAACGCGTGGCTCCACTCATTGCGCAGGAATCCCGGCAGGCACCACAGGATGCACAGCGGCTCGATCGCGCGCGCGGATTCGACCTTGCCCATGTCCGCGGTCTCCCAGCCGAACTGATCGAGGATGCCGGTCACCACCTGCTTGGCGCCATCGTCATTGCCGCAGATGAACATGGTCGGCATGCCGCCGCGCAGCTTGGGGTTCACCATGAATTCATTACCGACGCAGCTGAACGCCTTCACGAAACGGGCGCGCGGAAACTCGCGCTGGAGTCGCTCCATGAGCGAGTCGTCCATCGTGGTGTAAAACCTGAGCACGCCGTTGACCGGCGGCTCGTTGGTGATCGGGTTGGTCGCGTCCATCACGACTTTGCCGGCGAGATGTTCGACTCCGGCACTGCGCAGCACCTCGGAAGTCGCCTCGGCCTTGACCGCCAGCACCAGCGCGTCACCGAACTTGATGGCCTCGGCGAACGAGCCGACCTTGCCGCTCGGATTCTCGGCCTGCCACCCCACGAGTTTGCCCGGATCGCGGGCGCTGATCATCGCCTCGTGGCCGTGCTGAGTGAACCCGCTCGCCAGCGTGGTGCCCACCGGACCCGAACCGAGTATGCCGATCTTCATGAGCTGCCCCCTTCTACCCCAGCCACCGCGCGAGCCACCCGTGGACCTCGCGATACCACAGCATTGAGTTCCTGGGCTTGAGCACCCAGTGATTCTCGTCGGGGAAGTAGACCAGCCGCGCGGGAACGCCCTTCGCCTTGAGCACGCCATAGCAGGCGAGCCCCTGGGTTGCCGGGACCCGGTAGTCGCGCTCACCGTGTATGACGAGCATCGGCGTGATGAAGCCATTCGTGAATCGAGCCGGGTTGAATCGGTCGATGGCTTCCAGACCGCTCCAGGGCTCCCCTCCGTAGGACGCGGCCCGCCCCTGGGTGACGTCGCTGGCGTACTGGGCGAGCGTGTCGTAGACCCCGGCGTGGTTCACGATGCAACGGAATCGGTCGGTATGGCCGGCAATCCAGGCCGCCATGTAGCCACCGTAGGACCCCCCGGCCGCCGCCATGCGGTTGCCGTCGACGAGCCCCGACTCGATCAGCACGTCGGTCGCGCGCATCACGTCGAGGTAGGGCCGATCGCCGTGACCGCCCTGAATGCGCTGGGCGAAGTCCTGCCCCCACGAGGTCGAGCCCTGGAAGTTGACCGCAGCGGCCACGTAGCCCGGAGCGGCGAACAGCTGCAGATTCCAGCGCGCATGAAAACCATCGCCGCTGATGCCGTGCGGTCCGCCATGGATGACCTGCACCAGCGGGCGCTTCGTCGAACCGTCGTCACCCGGCGGCAAGACCACGAACATCTGCACGGTCTCGCCATACCCGCCCTCGAACGTCATCTCGCGCACCTCGCCGAGACTCACCTGGTCCATGATCGGCGCGGTGAAGTGCGTGAGGCGTCGCGGTGCGCCGGCGCCCTTCTCGAGCACGAACACCTCGGCGGGACTCTGAATGGTCTGCAAGGTGAACGCGACCGCGCCGTCGGGAAGCGGCGTGAGTCCGCCGGCGGTGCCGCCGCGAACCACCTGACGCGGCTTGCCGTCGTCGAGCACGAACAGGTCGACCCGCCCCTCGTTCTCGGCTTCGAACAGCAGCCGTCCATCCGGCGCGTGCGTCCAGTGAGCCGGCGTGCGATCCCAGGTGTCGAGCAGCGGATGATGCTCGCCGCTGCGCCGATCGAAGCGCATCAGGCGGACTCGATCGGCATAGAAGTGCGGATCGCGCGTCATGCCGTAGACGATCGAGCGTCCGCCATCGGCGTAGCGCGGGCGCACGTCGTCGGCCGGATGATCCGGCGTGAGCGCGCGCACCTCGCCACCGGCAACCGGCACGGTAAACAGCGCGCTTCGCACCAGCTGGCGCGCGGGGTCGAAGGAGAGCGCACTGAATGCGACCTCGGCGCCATCCGGCGAAACGTCGTACTGCCCTGCGGGTTCCATCCAGTCGAACCACAGCGTCGAGGCCGGAGTGAGATCGCGGACGCTGCCGGTCACCAGATCGATCACGAACAGATGCATGACTTCCCCGGTCGTGAGCCACGTGTCCCAGTAGCGGTAGACGCGTTCTTCGGTGACGTGCGCCTTGACCGGATCCTTGTCGCGCCGTTCGGCTTCCGCGCGCGTCGCCTCGATCGTCAGGTGCCCGGCGATCAGTTGCGACGCGCACAGCAGCCCCGAGCCGTCGGGCAGCCACAGCGGATCGCTCGCGCCGAGTGGCAACTCGGTCACCTTCTGCGCCTCGCCGCCGTCGAGCGGCATGACCCACACCTGAGCGCGACCGCCGTCGAGCTTGCGGGTGAACGCGAGACGCCGCCCATCGGGCGACAGCGCGGGCTCCCCGCTCGAAACTTCGGGCGAGGTAAGCGGCACCGGTTCACCACCGCCGGTCGGAATCCGCCACAGGCGCGTGCGGCCCGAGTTGCGCTCCAGTTCGAAGCGGGTGACCGGAGCGACGAGGAAGGAGCCGTCGGGTGCGGCAACCGGCGCACCGACGCGAGGCAGCGCCCACAACGACTCGGCGGTGAGCGGCGCGGCACCAGCGCGCGCCGGGTACAAGGTCGTCGATGGAACGGATGAAACCGACATGCGGGGGAAACCTCCACGGAATCGGGAATGTGCGCCGCGCGAGGCGGCGGATTCTAGCACGCGCGCGCGATGCGCTATGCTGCGCGCGCTATGAGCACCGTGCAGAACCCTCCGACGCGCACCGATCGCCGCGAGAGCGAGCGCTACTTCCTCAACCTGCTCGCCGGCTTCAAGCGCCACCTCCCCGACGCCGATCCGCAGGAAACCGCGGAGTGGCTGGGGGCACTCGACGACATCGTGCGCAATCAGGGACCCGAGCGCGCCGAGTTCCTGTTGCGACGGGTTCTGCGCTACGCGCGTCAGCTCAAGGTCGGCATTCCAGGGCTGGTGCAGTCGCGTTACATCAACACGATCTCGCCCGAGCAGGAACCTCCGTTTCCCGGCGACGAGAGCATGGAGCTGCGCATCCGCCGCATCATTCGCTGGAACGCGGCGGTGATGGTGTTGCGCGCAAACAAGCATCACGCCGGCATCGGCGGCCACCTCTCGACCTACGCCTCGAGCGCCAGCCTCTACGAGGTCGGCTTCAACCACTTCTTCCAGGGCAAGGATGCGGCGGGCGGCGGCGACCAGATCTTCTTCCAGGGCCACGCTGCGCCCGGCATCTACGCGCGGGCGTTTCTCGAGGGGCGCCTGACGGAGTCGCAGCTCGAGCACTTCCGCCGCGAATCCAGGCCCGGACAGGGTCTTTCGTCGTATCCGCACCCACGCCTGATGCCGGAATTCTGGGAGTTCCCGACCGTTTCGATGGGTCTCGGGCCGATCAATGCGATCTATCAGGCGCGTTTCAATCGGTATCTGCATGCGCGCGGATTCAAAGACACTTCGAATCAGCGGGTGTGGGCGTATCTGGGCGACGGGGAGATGGACGAGCCCGAGGCGACCGGAGCGCTGCGGCTCGCAGGCACCGATGGACTCGACAACCTGACCTTCGTCATCAACTGCAATCTGCAGCGACTCGACGGGCCGGTACGTGGCAACGGCAAGATCATCCAGGAGCTCGAGGCCCTGTTCACCGGCTGCGGCTGGAACGTGATCAAGGTGATCTGGGCGAGCGAGTGGGACCCGCTGCTGGCGCGTGACGTCGAAGGGGCGCTCGTCGATCGCATGAACGAGACGGTCGACGGCGACTGGCAGAAGTACATTGTCGAGTCCGGCGGCTATATCCGTGAGCACTTCTTCGGCGCCGACCCGCGGCTGCTCGAGATGGTTTCGGACATGGACGACGACGCGATCAAGCGCCTGAGGCGCGGCGGTCACGACTACCGGAAGATCTACGCCGCGTACCATGCGGCGACGAACAGCCGCGGTCGCCCGACCGTCATTCTCGCCAAGACCGTGAAGGGCTGGACGCTCGGCACCGGTGCGGAGGCGCGCAATATCTCGCACCAGATGAAGAAGCTGGACGTCGAGGAGCTCAAGAAGTTTCGCGACCGCCTCGAGCTCTCGATTCCCGACAAGAAGCTCGCCGACCCGCCCTACTTCCATCCCGGCGCCTCGAGCGCCGAAGTGGAGTACCTGCTCGAACGCCGTCGCGCCCTCGGTGGCAGCGCGCCGCGCCGCGTCGTGCGTGCCCGGCCGCTGCCGGCGCCACAGGACAAGGTGTTCACCGAGTTCTTCACCGGCACTCGCGAGGACCAGGCGGTCTCGACCACCATGGTGTTCGCCAAGCTGCTGCGCAATCTGGTGCGCGACGCGAACTGGGGCCGCCGCGTGGTGCCGATCATTCCCGACGAGGCGCGCACCTTCGGCCTCGAGGTGCTGTTCCGCGAGATCGGGATCTACGCCGCGTTCGGTCAGAAGTACGAGCCGGTGGATTCCAAGCTGGTGCTCTCGTACCTCGAGAAGGTCGACGGCCAGCTGCTCGAGGAAGGCATCACCGAGGCGGGCTCGATGGCCTCGTTCACGGCCGCCGGTACCAGCTACGCGACGCACGGCGAGCCGATGATTCCGTTCTACATCTTCTACTCGATGTTCGGGCTGCAGCGCACCGGCGACTTCTCGTGGGCGTTCGGTGATGCGCGCGGCCGCGGCTTCATGCTGGGCGCGACGGCCGGCCGCACGACCCTGAATGGCGAGGGCCTGCAGCACGAGGACGGTCACAGCCCGGTGCTGTCCTCCACCGTGCCGAACCTCCTCACCTACGACCCCGCCTACGCCTACGAACTCGCGACCATCATTCGCGACGGGCTCACGCGCATGTACGTGAACGGCGAGGACGTCTTCTACTACCTGACGCTCTACAACCAGGACTACCCGATGCCCTCGATGCCGAGTGGCTGCGAGGACGGGATCCTCAAGGGGCTTTACCTCTACCGCTCGGCAGTGCAGCAGGCGAAGCACCGCGCGCAGCTCCTCGGCAGCGGCGTGATGATGCCCGAGGCCTTGCGGGCGCAGGAGATGCTCGCCACCGGATTCGACGTCGCCGCCGACGTGTGGAGCGTCACGAGCTACGGCCAGCTCCGCAACGAGGCGCTCGACTGCGAACGCTGGAACCGACTGCACCCGGGCGACAAGGCACGGGTGCCGTACGTCACGCGCACGCTCGCCGACAGTTCGGGACCGATCGTGGCAGTGACCGACTACATGAAATCGGTGCCCGACATGATCTCTCGCTGGGTGCCGCACTCCTTTCTGCCGCTCGGGACCGACGGATTCGGCCGCAGCGACACGCGCCAGGCGCTTCGCCGCCACTTCGAGACCGACGCCGAACACGTCGTGGTTGCAGTGCTCTCGGAGCTGCTGCGCGAGGGCCGCATCGCCGCCGGCGTGGTGGAGCGCGCGATCCGCGAATACGGATTCGACACCGAGAGCGCGGAGCCGCGCGTACGATGAGCGCCGCGATCGAGACCGCGACCGCGACCGCACTCGAGGAGCGCCGCCGCCGCGCCGCCGCCGCGTGGGGTGGCCAACCCGACCTGGTGCTGATCGGCTCCGGGGATCCGATCTCGATCGCGGGATGCGGCGACCAGGTCTACGAGTTCATGGCGCACCCCGAGTACGTCTACCTGACCGACGACGTCGAACCCGGAGCCCTGCTCGCCTTCGATCCGCAATCGGGGTGGCAGCACTTCGTGCCGCCGGTCACGCAGGCCGAGCGGGTATGGGAAGGACTCACCCAGCGCGCCGGCACGCCGCTCACCGAACTCGCGGGCTGGCTCGCGGCGCGGCGCGGCCGCCCGATCGTGACGCTCGGAGCGCGACTGCCGGGTGTGGCGTCGGACGTCACGCGCACCGTCGAGTCTCGGCGCGCACTCGCCCAGGTGCGGCGTGCCAAGGACGCGATCGAGGTCGAGCGCATGCGGCACGCCGCGCGCGCAACCGCGGTCGGCTACGCCGCCGCGCGGCCGCACATCCGCACCGGCAACACCGAACGCGCGATCGCGATCGAGCTCGAGGCGGGCTTCCGCCGCGGTGGTGGCGACCGGGTCGCCTACGGCACCATCGTGGGCGCCGGCTCGAATGCCGCGGTGCTGCACTTCATGCCGACCGCCCGCACGCTGAGCGCGAACGACGTCGTGCTGATCGACGCCGGCGCCGAAGTCCGCCGCTACTGCGCCGACGTGACCCGCACCTATCCGGCGGGCGGCGCGTTCGAAGGCTTCGCTCGGGATCTGTTCGAGCTGGTGCACGCGGTCGAGCGCGAGACGCTGGCGCGCTGCGTGGTCGGCTCACGGTGGCGCGACATTCACCTCGCAGCGGCGCTTCAGATCCTCGACGGCCTGGCGCGGCTCGGGATCGTGAAAGGCACCGCCGACGCGCTGCTCGAGCAGGGCGTGCACACGTTGTTCTTCCCTCATGGCATCGGCCACATGGTGGGTCTCGGAGTGCGCGACGTCGGCCCCGACCTGCCGCGCCTCGCGGTCCAGGCGCCTCCGCATCTGATGGTGCGAATCGATCTCACGCTCGAGCCGGGTGACACGGTCACGGTCGAGCCCGGGATCTACTTCATTCCGGCGCTGCTCGACGACACCGACAAGCGGCGTGAGTACGTCGACGCGGTCCACTGGTCACGCGTCGACGCACTTCGCAGCTTCGGCGGTATCCGCATCGAGGACAACGTGCACGTCACCGCCGCCGGGCCCGAGGTTCTCACCGAGATGATTCCGGTCCTCTAGTCGCGACCGGTCGCTGGATCATGCGCGCACGAATTCCCCCCGGACCGACGAGGTGGATAGTGAATCTTCGGACTTCCTCCCTGCTCGCGATGTTCGTCGCAGTCTCTGCACTCGCGCTCCCGGCGCACGCCGCCTCGCTCGCGTTCGATTCCGATCGGCTGATCGTGATTCCGCGAGAGTCGCGAGGCGGCATCAACGCCTCGGCGGCGCAAGCAGCGCAAGCCACTCAGGAGTTCGCGCGCCTCGGACTCACGCGGGGCCGCACGCTCGGCGGCCCGTGGCTGGGGGAACGGCGCCCCTACGTGCTCGAGGCACCGGCCGGAGTCGACCTGCTCGCTGCGGCGGCAGCGCTGCGCGCCACCGGCGCGTACGCGGCCGTGACGCCGAACTACCGCATTCCGCTCATGGTGACGCTGCCGAACGATCCCTACCTGTCGGACCAGTGGTACATCAACGGCGGATTCGCCGACGTGGATCTGCCGCTCGCGTGGGATCTCGAGCAGGGCAGTGCTTCGGTCACGATCGCGATCCTCGACACCGGCGTCGATACCGATCATCCCGATCTGGCGTCGAAGATCCGCGTCAATGCCGCGGAGATCGCCGGCAATCTGCTCGACGACGACGCGAACGGGTTCGTCGACGACGTGAAGGGCTGGGACTTCGGCACCCACGACGCGGACGCGCGCCCCGAGTACACCACCGACCCGAGCGGGATCGACGTGGGCTTCCATGGCACGTTCTGCGCGGGGATCGCGGCGGCGGCGAACGACAACGCGATCGGGATCGCCGGCGCGGGCTGGAACTGCCGCATCCTGCCGCTCAAGATTTCGCACCCCGAAAACGGCATCACCAGCGAGGCGGTCGCCGAGGCGTTCACCTACGCGATCGACAACGGTGCGAACGTACTCTCGCTGAGCTTCGGTGGGCCCGGCGATCCGGGCGTGCCCGAGTTCTTTCAGGCGCTCGTCGATCTCGCGCGCGCGGCCGACATTGTGTGCGTTGCGGCGGCCGGCAACGAAGGCGTCAGCACCCCCACCTATCCCGCGGCGTGCGACGGCGTGCTCGCGGTCGCGGCGACCGACGAAGGCAACGCGCGCGCCTCGTTCTCGAACTGGGGCTCGTGGGTCGACATCGCCGCACCCGGCGCCGGCATGTGGTCGTCGATCTGCCAGAACTACGAGTTCACCGAGCTCGACCAGATCTTCTATCTGTTCCTGTTCTTCTGGGACGGAAAGAACCCGTACATGCTCGGCGACGGCACGTCGTTCGCGTGTCCGCTGGTCGCCGGCGCCTGTGGACTGGTGCGCTCGCGGTGGCCGGCGCTCAGCGAGGCGGCGACACGCGAACGGCTGCGCCTGACCGGAGACGTGGTCGCGTACGACCACCCGATCGGTCCGCGGATGAACGTGTTCCGCGCGGTGAGCGAGCCGATCGTCGCGGTCGTGCCGGCTTCGCTCGGTGGCGCACTCGCGCTCACGCAACGATCTGCGAATCCGTCACGCGGTGAGCTGCAACTCGCGTTGCGAGCGCCGGCCGGCGGTCCCGGCGAGGTCGCGGTGTTCGACGCAGTTGGGCGACGGGTGCGGACCCTCGCGCGTGGCGAGCTCGCTCCCGGCGTCACGACGCTGAACTGGGATGGGCGTGACGAAGCTGGGCGCCCGGCGGTGGCGGGAATCTACTGGGCGCGTGCTTCGATCGCGGGAGTCACGGCATCCACGAAGTTCGTCCGCCTGCGCTGAGCCGCGAAGAAACGCTAGTGCTTCGGTGAGCCGCGTCTCGCGTCCTTGCCCCACAGCTGGTCGAGGCGCTGGTCGCGCCCGCAACCGAACCGATACGACTTGTAGCGGATCGGGTCCTTCTTCCAGAAGTCCTGGTGGTAGTCCTCGGCAGGCCAGTAGGCGCCCGCGGCCAGGATCTGTGTGACGATCGGCGACTTGAGCACGTGCGAGGCTTCGATCGCCTGCTTGCTGCGCACCGCCGCGAGTTTCTGCGCCTCGTCGCGATAGAAGATCGCGGAGCGATACTGCGGGCCACGGTCGCAGAACTGACCATCGCTCTGCGTCGGGTCGATGTTGTGCCAGAAGATGTCGAGCAGCTTTTCGTAGCTGACCCTGCTCGCGTCGTAGGCGACGTCGACTGCTTCGAGGTGCCCGGCGTCGCCAGACGAGACCTGTTCATACGTGGGGTTCTTCTCAGGCCCGCCGGTGAATCCCGACACCACGCCGAGCACCCCGGGCACGCCTTCGAACGCGGTCTCGACACACCAGAAGCAGCCTCCGGCGAGATACGCGTGGGCGGCATTCGCGGGCACCGCGGGGTTTGCCTTTGCGCTCGCGGCGGCCGTAGGGCGCTTGCCGTCGGGCGCCGCCGATGGAACGCCGCACGCCAGCGTCGAGAGCGCCAGGAGCAGCACGATCGACGACACGACACGGGCGCGCCTCGACGTCGCGCGGAGATTCGAATTTCGAGACGAGTTCATCGGTGTATTCCTCGAGGGCGATTCGGGATCCAGGGGGGCGAAGGCGAGCCGCACTCGCAATCTACTCCCGCACCGCGGAATCGTGACCGCTGCAGTCCCTTGTCGCCACGGATTCATCGAATCCTGACGATTCGCCGGAATCCCGCCTCTGGCACTCCCGTGAGCCGTGCCAGATAGACTCCGACCGCGACCTCGCGGCCGGCATCGTCGCGACCGTCCCACGCCGCCTGCACTCTGCCGGGGCCGACCGCCAGCGCCGAGAGCGTCGCGACCCGTCGTCCGCCGAGATCGAGCACTTCGAAGCGCGCGCGGTGCGGCCCGTTCGAATGTGACTCGCTCGCTGCGGGCGCCGTCCACGCCAGCACGACGTTTGAGCGAAATGGATTCGGGCTCGCGCCCAGCGCCGATCCATCGCGGGCCACGCGTGTCGCGACACCGACCGTCCCCGCCACGCTCGGCGCCTCGCCGAGGAACGAGAGCAGCTGCGCGTCGCTGACCGCGCCGGGATTCGAGAGATCGGCCCCGATCAGTTCCGCCGGCACCACCGGCCGCGCAAAGCGCGCGTAGTCGAAGCTCGCGCGCACGTCGGGAGCGAACGGCACACCGGGCGTCGGGTCGTTCACGCCGGGCGGCAGCGGCAGCGCGAGCACGTTCTGATTGTGAACCAGCGTCGTAAAGTGCTGGACCTTGTCCCAATCGGTGTAGGACACGAGCCCCACCTGCAGCGTGTCCGGCAGGTCGGTGCGCGAGTAGCGCCGGTGCACGACCCATGGCTGCCCCGGCTCTCGGCGCAGCGCGATCACCGCGTCATCGATGCGTGCGAGCTGCAGCACCGCAGACGACTCGGGGGCCGCCGACAGGTTCAGGACCGAGGCGCTGTTGTCGGTGGTCTTGACCTCGTATTGCCAGTCCCCGCTGGTACCGGTGCCGATCGAGAGGAACACGTAGTCCTCCTCGCCCGCCACCCAGTTCGCAGCCTGCGTCACGCGTGGTTCACGCACGAACACGCCGCCGAGTGAAAACGCCGTCTGCGGCACCGAGTGCCCGTCGCGCCCGGTGGTCGTCACCGCGCTCGTGATCACGAAGTCTCCGCCCACGCGCTTGAACGCGAAGGGTCCGAGATATTCCTGATACCAGGTGGCCGTGAACGGGACCATGACCATGCGGCCCGGCGCCGAGCTGTCGATGTCCCACACTTCGAGCTGCTCGTTCCCCCACCCTTCGACCACGTGACGACGCTGCCATTGAGACAGCGTGGCGGCGTTTCCGAACTCGTCGGACAGCGGCAGCAGGTCGTTCTGCGCGAACGCGGGCGAGCCGAAGAGCAGCGACACGACCGCCCCGATGCTCGCGAGCCCGCGCGCGCTCACCGCGTCATCATTTCTTCGAGCCGCCGCTTGACCGCCGGCCACTCGGTGTCGATCACGCTGTAGAAGATGCTGTCGCGCCACACGCCGGCGTCGCTCACGGCGTGCTTTCGCAACACGCCCTCCTCCACGCATCCGATCCGCTTCATGGCGTTGCGCGACTTGTCGTTCAGCACGTTGGTCTTCAGTTCGACGCGCGCGCAACCCCACACCTCGAAAGCGTGCCGGAACATGAGGTGTTTGGCCTCGGTATTCACGTGGCTGCGCTGGTACGGGCGCCCCACCCACGTCCAGCCGATCTCGACGCGTCGATTCGCGCGGTCGATGTTGCCGAATCGCGTGCAGCCCGCCACGCGGCCGCTCGCCTTGTCGATGGTCGCGAACGGGATCGAGCGGTGTTCCGCCTGCTCTCGCAGCGCGGTCTCGAGGTAGCCACGCAACTCATCGGGGGTGCGCGGGTGGTTGAGCGTCCAGCGCCACAGTTCGTCGTCGAGGCCGATCGCGACCAGACCGTCGAAGTGGCGAGTCAGGTCGAGCGGCTCCATGCGAACGCGCTGGCCGTCGAGGATTGCTGGCTCGAGTGCCGGCAGCGGGGCCACGGCGGGGGTCGGGCTCATGGCGAGAGACTATCGCGGCAACACGGCTGTCCGGCAAGAGCCCGCGATCGGTATCCTGCGCGCACGGCCGGACGTCGATGGCCGCGGAGACTTTCCCTCACGTGGAGGTTCGCATGAAGCACACGCGATGGCTGATTCTCGCCGCGAGCATTTGCCTGCTCGCGACTCCCAGGGCGTCGCACGCCGCCTGGAACATCGGCACCGATTTCGGTCTGTCGTTCTTCTCTCCCGAAGAGGGCGACGGCATCACGACGGTCGGTTGGGGCAGCGGAATGACGACGCTGCTCCCGGTCTTCCAGCCGGGCCTGCGTGTCGGCTTCCAGCTCGGCGGGCCGAGCCATGAACTGGTCACCACCTCGAGCCTCGCGCTGCTGGCGGTCGAGGATGAGACGTTGCGGACGTTCCAGGCGATGGTTGGCTACCAGCACAATTTCAGCGTCGATCAACCGATGCGACTGTTCGTGAACGGCGGCCTCGGCCTGAACTCGCTCGGCGACGATGATGACAACTTCACGGCACTCGCATTCGGTGCCGGCTTCGGCGTCCGCCGCATGCTGGGCAGCGGACACGGAGCGTTGCGCTTCGAGGGCCGCATCGATCACCAGATGGAGTTCGAGGAAGACGATGTGACGGTGTTCCCGGCGGCGAACGTGTTCGGAGTAAAGATCGGTTGGGAGCTCTGGGACTGACCCTGCGGCGGCGCTTCGTGGCTCGCGACCGGCAGGTGGGGCGAACGCGCGTCGAACTACCCCTTGACCATGTAGTAGGCCGCCTGCGGGTGGTGCACGATCAGCGCGCTGGTCGAGGCCTCGGGCACCAGCTGATAGGCGCTGGTGAGCGTCACGCCGATCGACTTCTCGGGCGACAGGAGCCGGAACAACTTGGCCTGGTCCGCCAGGTCCGGACACGCGCTGTAACCGAACGAATAGCGCTTGCCACGCTCGGCCTCGAGTCCGAGTTCGGCGCGGATTCGCTGGTGCTGCCACTCGGCGAGCCCTTCCGCCGCCGACACGCCGAGGCCGTGGACGAACAGCGCATCGGCGTACTCACCGCGCGCGTTCAAGGCGGCGCCGAGCTCATCGACGTAGGGGCCGACTGTCACGAGCTGCAGTGCCAGCACGTCGAAGCGACTGCTCGCAACCGGCTGGAAGTAGTCCGACAGGCACAGCCCTTCGCGCTCCGACTGGCGCGGGAACGTGAACCGCACCACTTCTTCGATCTTGCCCCGCGGCGTGAGTGAGCCGGCCGCGAACGCGGTCGCATCGTAGACGATCAGATCGAGGCCGTCGCTCTGCACCGGGAAGAAGCCGTAGACCGCGGTCGGCTTGATCCAGCCCTTGTCTTCGGACTCGCGCTGCAGCCGCAGCCGTCGCGGCTCGAAGTCGTCGCGGATGAGCTTGTCGAGCTCCGGCCCACTGCCGCGCGCACCCCAGTGCAGCCGATAGAGTGTCTTCAGGTCCATGCCCGCGAACATACCGGCGAACGACACGTCGCGAGGTGCGGTGACCCGCGCACCCCAAAACGGCGGCGCCGGGATCGGCACGTCACGCGAGACCGTCACCTGAAAGTCGCGCTGCTGGGCGCTCGAGGCTGCCGAGCGCGCCTCCAACTCGCCGCTCTTCGCTTTGAACTCGAATGCTTCCAGCTTCGAGCGCTCGACCCATGCCGGTGACTCGGCGGGATTGGTGAGCGCATTCATGGTGTCGAGTCCCTCGAAAGCGTCCTTGCAATAGAACACGCCGGGCTCGTAGAACACTTCACCGTCCACGAGTGCGGTGCGACGCCCGAAATTGCGATTGATCGCGGCCCCGCCGAGCAGCACCGGGTACGACTTGCCGGTGCGATGCAGCTCGCCCACGCAGATCGGCATCTGCTTGCTGGTCGAGACCAGCAGCGCCGAGAGTCCGATCGCGGTCGCCGAGACCTCGTCCGCCTTGTCGAGAATCTTCTGAATCGGAACCTGTTTGCCGAGGTCGTAGACCGTGTAGCCGTTGTTCGAAAGGATCGTCTTCACCAGGTTCTTGCCGATGTCGTGCACGTCGCCGTACACGGTCGCGAGCACCACGCGGCCCTTGGAAACGTCGGCGTTCTTCTCGAGATAGTTCTCGAGTCGCGCGACCGCCCGCTTCATCACTTCGGCGCTCTGCAGCACGAACGGCAGGATCAGCTCGCCGGCGCCGAACTTGTCGCCCACTTCTTTCATGGCCGGCAGCAGCACCGTGTTGAGTACCGCGACCGGGTCCTGACGCTTGACCGCGGCATCGATCAACGCCTCGATGTCGGCGGGCTTGCGGTGCAGGATCTGGAAGTGAATCTTCTGCTCGATGCTCATCGCGGCCTCGGCGGCTTCGTCCGCCTTCTCGCGCGTTTCGGGCGTGCGCCCCTCGAAGTGCGTGATGAACTTGGACAGCGCCTGCGGATCGCGGTTGTAGACCAGGTCCTCGGCGAATCGGCGGTCGTCCTCGCCGAGCTCCGCGTACGGAATGATGTCGGCGGGATTCACGATCGCCATGTCGAGTCCGGCCTGCACGCAGTGGTAGAGGAATACACTGTTGAGCACCGCGCGCGACTCCTTGGAAAGTCCGAACGACACGTTCGAGACCCCGAGGCTCGTGAGCACGCCCGGCAGCTCGCGCTTGATCAGCCGGATGCCTTCGATGGTCTCGACTCCGGAATCGAGGAACTCGGCGTCGCCGGTCGCGAGCGTGAACGTGAGCGCGTCGAACACCAGCCGCTGCGGCGGCAACTCGAACTCACCGGTCACCATGTCGTGAATGCGGCGCGCGACTTCGAGCTTGCGGGCCGCCGTTTTCGCCATGCCGGTCTCGTCGATCGTGAGCGCGATCACCGCCGCGCCGTAGCGCACCACCAGCGGCATCACCGCGTCCACGCGCTCGCGGCCGTTCTCGAGATTGATCGAGTTCACGATCGCCGAGCCCGGGCACGCCTTGAGCGCCTCCTCGATCGCGGGCGGCTCGGTCGAATCGATCACGAGCGGCGCCTCGACCGAAAGCGAGAGCTTCTTCACCAGCCGGCGCAGCATCGCCGCCTCGTCGGTGCGCTCGGTCAACGCCATGCAGATGTCGAGCGTGTGAGCACCACCCTCGACCTGCTCGCGCGCGATCGGGATCATGTCCTCGAGTCGGTCCTCGAGGGCCAGTCGCTTGATCTTGCGCGAACCCTGGGTGTTGAGCCGTTCGCCGATGATCAGCGGGCGCGGCTCCTGTTCGAGCGCGGTCGCCGTCATGCCGCTCGACACGAACCAGCCGCCGCGACCCGGACGCTTCGCGGGCTTCGTGCCGTGGCCGATCGCCTTCACCAGCGCGCGAATGTGATCCGGCGTGGTGCCGCAGCAGCCGCCCACGATGTCGACGCCGAAGTCGAGCACGAACTCGCGAAGCGTCTCGGCCATGGGCTCGGGCTGCATCGGGTAGAGCGTGCGCCCGCCATCGTTGATCGGCAGCCCCGCGTTCGGGATGCAGTGGATCGGGGTGCTGGCGTTCTGAGTCAGGTAGCGCACCGCGTCGCGCATCAGATCCGGCCCGGTCGAGCAATTGAGCCCGATCACGTCGACTTTCATGGCTTCGAGCGTCGCGAGCGCGGCGCGGATGTCGGTGCCGAGCAGCATGCGACCGCTCGGGTCGAGTGTCACCGAGGCCTGGATCGGAATGCGGCGGCCGAGCGTCTCGAACGCCTCGCGACAGGCGAGGATCTGCGCCTTCATCTCGAGGATGTCCTGGCAGGTCTCGAGGATCAGCACGTCTGCCCCGCCCTCGACGAGCCCGAGTGCCTGAGGCAGGAATCCCGCGAGCAGTTGCTCGAGGCCGAGCCGGCCGAGCTCGGGATCCTCGCTCGACGGCAGCATGCCCGAGGGTCCCATCGAGCCGGCGACGAAGCGCGGCCGCCGATCGCGCGCCTCGAAGCGATCCGCCACGCCGCGCGCGATCGAAGCCGCCGCGCGATTGATCTCACGCGTGCGATCCGCGAGCTCCCATTCCTCGAATCGGATCGCCGAGGCCTGGAACGAGTTGGTCTCGACGCAGTCCGCCCCGACCTCGAAGTACGCGGTGTGGATCGCGTCCACGACGTCGGGTCGCGTCACCGACAGGTAGTCGAGGCACCCTTCCCAGCGCTTGCCGCCGAAGTCATCGGGACCCAGGTCACGCGCCTGCACCTGCGTGCCCATGCCACCGTCGAAGAACAGCACGCCATCACGCAAGCGATCGATGAAGCGATAGGACACGTTCGGGGGTCACCTCCGGAAGACAGGCTCTCGTTACGCGGGGCTCGCAACGCGGCCGGCGCGCTTCGAGGGGCCACGAGCCTATCGGAGCCGCCGGAGCGCGGCAAACCCGGGGCATGACGCCCCGGCGGGCCGGCTAGTTCGCGCCGTCGAAGAAATCGACCAGGCCGGTCTCGAGTGAGTACTCAGCCCCGACCACCCGCACCCCGCGAGTCTCGATCAGTTGCTCGAGGATCTCGGAACCATGGCGAAGGTGGCTCGCGGAGGCTCGAATGTTGGCGCGTACCGCCTGACGCACCAGCTCCTCGGGGTCCGCTCGCAGGCCGGTGGCGAGCAACGGTTCCACTGACGGCCGGATGCGATCCACGATCGAGTGCAGGTAGGGCGACTGATCCTGGGAGGGCCGCCCGAGTTCCTCGACCGTGGCCTGGATCGCACCGCACTGAGAGTGACCGAGCACCACCACGAGGCGGGTCTCGTAGCGCTCCGCCGCGAACTCGACGCTCCCGACCTGCGACGGAGCCACGATGTTCCCGGCCACGCGGATCACGAACAGATCGCCGAGGCCCTGATCGAACACCAGCTCGGCCGGAACGCGCGAATCGGAACAACCGAGAATGATGGCGAATGGCTGCTGGCCCGCGGCCAGCTCGAGGCGCCGTGCCTGGGTTCGTGGCGCGGCGGGGTTGCGAATCTCGTCCACGAATCGGCGGTTGCCATCGCGCAGTCGTTCGAGTGCTTCGAGTGCAGGGATCATGCGCGGACTCTAGGCGCTCGCCCGTTCGAGTTCCATTCGGCCGGCGGCGAGCCGCGCGCGGCTCGGCCGGACCGCTGGACTCCCCGCCCCCGCGCCCGGCACACTTGGCGCGCGCCGCTCACTCTCGACCTGTTGCGCCACGGCCATGCGGCCACTCCTGGACCCGCGGGAGACGCGCTTCGCCCGCTCACCGCCGCCGGTCGCGGCGCGCTCGCCCACCTGGCGCGG
>JABFRW010000056.1 GCA_013140805.1 Candidatus Eisenbacteria bacterium | reverse complement strand
GTCCCGATTCGCCCCCGGCACCCTGATCGTGGGGGCGAATCGGGACGAACGCCCGGAGCGCCCCTGCGAGGGTCCCGGAGTCCTCAGCGAGGCCCCGCACGTCGTGGGCGGGCGGGATCGCGGCGCGGGCGGCACCTGGCTCGCGGTGCGCGAGCGTCGCGCGATCGTGGCACTGCTCAACCGCCGCGATGAGTCGAGCTCCGTGAACGGCTTCTCGAACGGCCTGGTCGCGGGATCGCCGAACGGTTCCAGCGCCGGGCCCACGGAGCGGCGTTCGCGCGGACTGCTGGCGCTCGACGTTGCGTGCGCGCCCGAAGGATTCGAGAACGCCCTCGACGCGAGCGCCGAGCATCGCGGCCTCCTCGCGAAGATTCGCGCGACCACACGCGACCCGCTGGGAGTCTCGGCACTGGCGCGCGCGTTCGCAGCACTCTGGGAGTCGCGCTACGCACCGTGCTCGCTGGTGTGGGCGAGCCCCGAATCGGCGTGGGTGCTCTCGCTCGACGGCGGACGCGCGCCGCGCGTCGCGCCGATCTCGGACGGCTGGCACGTGATCACGCATCGGGATCTCGACGACGAGTCGGAACCGCGCACCGCCCATCTGCTCGAACAGCTCGAGTACTTCCGCCCGCGTTCGGTCGAGAAGGCCGAACAGCGGCTCGGCGACCTGCTCCGCACCCATGGCGACGCCGCACGCGATTCCGGCCGGGCGGCACTCCCTCCAGTGTGCGTTCACGAGGGCGGCATGGTCACCGTGTCCTCGAGCCTGGTGTTCGTCGATGGCGACAACGGGCGCTACTTCCACGCCGACGGAAGACCCTGCGAACGGCGGTTCGAGGATCGCAGCAGCCTCCTGCGAGGAGTGGCGCACACCGGCTGAGCCCCTTCCCCATGTGCGATCCGTCTCCTAGAATGAGCGCGGCTCGCAACGGAACTCGACGCGGGAACGGGGCACACGGTGGAGGGGGTCGGGATGGAGCTTCAATTTCCGGACTGCTGCAAGTGCGAGGACGGCGTGCTGCTACCGCTCTCGGACTACGGTCGCGACGGCGCGCCCATTACCTACAAGGCGTGGGTGTGCAACAACCCCAAGTGCGGGTACAACCTGCGCATCGACAACGGTGAGATCAGCATGGGCCGGGAGATCGGCACGTCCGACAAGTGATCCGCGCGATCGTCTTCGACCTCGACAACACGCTCACCGACTTCATGAAGATGAAGGCGGACGCGATCAACGCGGCGATCGACGGCATGATCGACGCGGGTTTGCGGCTGCCGCGTGAGGCCGTTCGCACCCGGATCGACGCGATCTATCAGGAGCAGGGGCTCGAGTACCAGCGCGTGTTCGATCAGTTGCTCACGAGTGAGCTGGGCCACATCGATCCCAAAATCCTCGCCTCCGGCATCGTGGCGTACCGGCGCGCGCGCGAATCCGCGCTGGTGCTCTACCCGCACGTGCACATGACGCTGCTCGAACTCACGAAGCGCGGGATCCGCCTGGGCGTGGTGAGTGATGCGCCACAGGCCCAGGTGTGGCTGCGGTTGTGCTCGCTCTCGCTCCAGCACGTGTTCGACGCGGTCGTCACGTTCGACGACACCGGCGAGCGCAAGCCGAGCCCGGCACCGTTTCGCGAGGTGCTGCGACGGCTCGGAGCCGAGGCGCACTCCTCGCTCATGATCGGCGACTGGGCCGAGCGCGACGTGGTCGGTGCCGCGAGCCTCGGCATGACCACGGTATTCGCACGCTATGGCGACACCTTCGGCACCCGCGAATCGGGCGCCGATTTCGACATCAATGACGTCTTCGAGCTGGTCGCGATCGTCGACCGGCTCAACGCCACCGCCCCGACATCCGCGGGCGGCGGCGCGCTCTGACCCCGCAGACGGAGGTGGCATGCCGGCAGGAAAAGTGAAGGCAGCGAAGGTCAAGGTGTATGCAGCGCCCGAGGGAACCACCGGGCTCGATGGTCAGTTCCACGTCTATGTGTTCGACGTGTTCAACAAAGAGTTCCTGCCCGGCAAAGCGTTCGACACCGTCGAGCGAGCGGCGCAGTTCCAGCGTCACGAGCAGGAGCGGATCTATGCCGAGCAGGAGGCGATCCCCGACCTGTTCGACCTTCCATTCCTCTCGAGCGATCCCGATCTGTTGCGGCGCGTGACGAGCGACGCCGAGTATCGGAGCCGCCTGGTGCGCGATCTCACCAGCGAGGCGCGGACGCGCGGTCGGGGCCGCTGACTCGATCATGAGTCGCGACCCTTCGAACGTCGCGCGAGGCTGGGCGGCGCTCGTGCTGTGCGCCGCGATCGGGCTCGGAGTGGCCGAGGGGGCCGCGGCGCCCGCGCGGATTCGCATCCCGGGCACCTCGTTGCGGCTCGGCGACTCGCTGCTGCAAGTCTCGGGTGCGATCCAGTTGCGCTCGCAGCCGAACGACCGCCTGGCCTCGGGCGAGAGCGCGTTCGGGGCCGAGCTGCGTTACTACGGTGAGCCGAGTGCGGCGACGCTGGTGTTCGCGGCCGATGTGCTGACCCGCCTCGAAGTCGAGATGCACGAGCCGTCGCCACACTCTCGCGACTACCTCGAGGACGATCTGAGGCGGCGTGGGCTGAGACGCGAGTGTGCGAGCGCCACCCGAAATCGCAGCCGCTGCACCTGGTTCGGGGCGCTGCGACTCCAGGTCCAGATGGAATCATTGCGCGTGATCACGGTCGCCTCGCGGCTCGACGACGCGAGCGACGCGATCGGCTCGTCGGAGCCCGGCGGCGGCGGCGGCGCGAGCGGCTCAGCCGTCGCGGTCCGCGACAATCCGTTCGCGAACTCGCTCGCCGACGCACTCGCCGACAGCACGCCGGTGCTTCCCGACACGCTGAGTCTGAACGAGGAAAATCCGGAGGGGTACACGCCGCCCAAGCTGGTCAAGACGATCTTCGCGCGCATCCCGGACGATCTGCGCACCTCGGTCGAGCGCGGCAGCGTCGGCGTGCTCGCACTCGTCGGCCTCGACGGCAAGGTGATCTACGCCGAGCCGCTCTACGGGCCCGAGCCGCTCTATCCCACGGTATTGACGGCGCTCAAGAGCTATCAATTCGAACGCTACAAGACCAAGGCGGGTCCGACCCGTTTCTGGGTACGACTTTCGGTGTGGCCGAGCTGATCGCGTGAGGCTCGTCACTGCCGACGAGGTGCGGTCGATCGATCGCGCCACGATCGAAAGCGGTCATGCCACAGGCCTTGCGCTCATGGACCGCGCCGGCCACCAGGTGGTGGCCGCGATGGAGCGACGCTACGGGCCGCTGCTCGCCTTGCGGGTGCTGGTGCTGTGCGGGACCGGCAACAATGGCGGCGACGGACTGGTCGCGGCGCGAGCACTCGGACGCCTCGGTGCGAAAGTGCGAGCGGTGGTGCTCGGCGATCCACAGCGCCTGCGCGGCGATGCGCTGCAGTGCCTCGAGGCGGCGCGCGCCGCCGGTGTCGTGATCGAGCGCGCAGACGATGAGGCGGCGCTCGATCGACAGCTCGCCGCGTGCGATGCGTGGGACTTCGCTGTCGACGCGATGCTCGGCACGGGCGCGCGCGGCGCTCCCGAAGGCGTGATCGCCGCCGGCGTCCAGGCGCTGCGCGAACTCGACGAGCGCGGCACGCGTGTGGTGGCGGTGGATCTGCCGACCGGAGTCGACGCCGACTCGGGCGCGATCGCGCGCCGCGCGGTGCGCGCCGACCTGACGGTGGCGTTCGGATTCCCGAAACGCGGCCACTGGCTCTACCCCGGCCGCGCGTTCGTCGGCGCGCTCGAGGTAGCGGAGATCGGCCTTGCCCCCCAGATCGCGCAGCCGGGCGCGTCACGCATCGAGGTCGCGACGGCGAGCGAACTCGCGATGCTGTTGCCGACGCGAAGCCCGGACACGCACAAGAAGCGCGCGGGGCGCGTGCTGGTGATCGGCGGCGCGCCCGGGCTGACCGGCGCGCCGGTGCTGGCCGCGCGC
>JABFRW010000055.1 GCA_013140805.1 Candidatus Eisenbacteria bacterium | reverse complement strand
TGGCTGTGGGCGCGCCGCGCCTCCGATGCGCGCGGGCAGCTCGCGCGCTGGTCGTGGATGCGACGGCCGGCCGCTGCGCTGTGGCTCGCAGCCGGCTGTCATGCGGCGATGGCCGGCATCGTGGTCGGCGAGGCCGCACCCGCGGCGCGGGCGATCGCACTGCTGAGTGCCGTCGAGGCGATCGCGGTGTTGTGGGCGGGGCTCGAGCTGGTGGCGGCGCTGCCGCTCGAACGCCCGTATTCGGAGCACCCCGGTCCGTTGCGCGCACTCGGCCCGTGGCTGCCGCTGTTGCTGCCGGCGGCGGGCTTTGCGGTGCTGTGGCGTCATGCCGATTCGTGGATGGCGGCGGCTCCGGTGCGCGACGCAGCGCTCGCGCTGCTCGCGCTCACGTGTGTGCTCGCGATGCTGCGCGCGTTCAGCCGCCGGCGCTGGGTCGCCACGCTGCGGTGGCTGGCGGTCGCGGACACCGCACTCGCCGTGTTTCTGGTCGGGCTTCACGCGGTCACGCCGAGTGTGGCGCTGGTGCTGTGGCTCGCGAGCTACGGCGCGTGCGCGGCGCTGCTGGCGGGCGAGCTGCGAGGAGCCGCGCCTCGCCGCCGCGAGCATCTTCAGAAGTTGTGGCGACTCGCCGGCTGGAGCGCTTCGGCGGCGCTGGCCGCGCCGGTGCTGCTCGCATGCCTGTTCGGTGGGCGTGCGACGCCGATCGGATGGGTGCTGGTTCCGGTCGTCTCGCTGCGTGCGTGGATCGCCGTGCGTCGCCTGATCGAAGCGCCGGAGCGGCGCACCGTGACTCGACACGAACCGCTGCTGCCACTCACCGGCATCGCGGCACTGCTCTCGATCGCGCTCGCGGTCGGCGGGCTGTTGCTCGCCTGGTGGGAGGGATTCCAGGCGCCGTTTCCGCAACCGCTCCTCGTGTTGCTGCCGCCGCTGGCCGGCGGGCTCGCGGCCTGGCAGCTGCGCGGCAAGAACGAGTCGACCGCTCGCGCGATGGTCGAGTCGAGCGGACCGCGCGCGCGGGCACTGGCCCACGGGGTGTTCGTGTTCGTCACGCGACTCGAGCGCTGGGCGGTGAGTGTGATCGGCGCGATCGCGCGAACGCTGATGGCGCCACTGCGCGATCTGCACACCGGAGACGCGCAGGAATACCTGTTGCTGCTGGTCGGCCTCAGCATCTTCTCTCTGCTCGTGGCGATGCTGCAGTGATCGCGGAACTCTGGGCGCCGCTGGGCGCCACGCTCTCGACGCTCGCGCACAGCAAGTGGCTGTCGCTGGCGCCCGAGTCGCTCGCGTTGTGGTGCGCGCTGCTGTCGGTCGTTACCGGTGTGGTGCTGTTCGCGATGGAGCGTCGCGAGGGGATCGGCATCGGACGCCTCGGAGCTCTCGCGGCGCTGGCGGCGATCGCGGCGCTCAAGCTCGGCGGAGCCGCGACACTCGGACCCCTGACGCTCGCGGTGGTGGTGGCGGCGCTCGCGCGCGACCCCGACGAACTCCTGCACACCGAGTGCGGCGTCAAGCTGCTGTGGGTGTTGGGCGGCGCATGGGCGCTCTCGTTCGCGGGTCGCGAGTTGCTCACGCTCGCGACCGGAACGTCGATGGTGCGCGAGCAGTGGGCGGTGCTGGCGCTCGGCCTCGAGCCCCGCTACTTGTGGAGCACGGCCCTTCCGCTCACGTTGCTCGCCGGGCTGGTGCTGATCGGCGGATTTCCGTTTCACTTCTGGGTCGCGGATCTCTTCCAGGGTGCGCGCCCATGGCTCGCGCCGCTCGCGGTCGCGGCGTTGCAGGTGTGCGGCGTGCTCTGGATCGAGTCGCGACTGGTCGGCATCGCGGCGTTTCCGGACGGCGCGCGCCTCGCGAACGGGCTGCTGCATCAATTCGTGGTGATGTCGCTGGGCGCGGGCGCGGTCACGTTGCTGGTGCAGCGCCGTCCCGAGCGCTTCGCGGGCACGCTCGCAGGACTTCACGGAGCACTCGCGCTCGCGATGATCGTGGGACGCGACCCTCAGCCGGGCTGGCTCGCCGCCTGGTCCGCGCATCTGATGCTGGCCTTGAGCGGTGCCAACACGCTGACACGCTTCCTGCCCGCGCACTCGGACCCCTCGGCGGCCGGCGCGCCGCTGTTCCGCCGTCATCCGATCGAGGCCACGATCGGAAGCCTCTCGTTGTTGTCGCTCGCGGGCATGCCCGGACTACCGGGCTCCTGGGTGTGGCTCGACGTCGCGCGCCTGCTGGTGCGCAGCGGCCACAGCTTGGCGGCGCTGGCGCTCGCGATCGCGTGGGTGTTGGCGCTCTCGGGCGTCGTGATGCGATTGCGCATCGCGTTCGGGTCGAGCAGTGCGCGCGTGCCGCTCGCCCCATCGCCGCGCGCGGCACGCGTCGCGCTGGTCGCCTCGGGCGTCGGCGTGGCGCTGCTCGGCTGGTCGTTCGCGCTCGGTGGGTTTCCCGCGCGGCCCTGAAACAAAAACGCCCGACGCGAGATCAAACCAGCCGCGTCAGGCGAAGATGGTGCGCCCGATAGGAATCGAACCTATAACCCACTGATTAAGAGTCAGTTGCTCTGCCAATTGAGCTACGGGCGCAGCCGGGTGCTGCAAGGCAGATCGTTTCGAGAAGGAGGCGCGCACTCTAAGCAACGCCCTGTGACGCGTCAAGGCCGAGCACGCGTGAAACGCGGCGCATTCGCGGGTGCCTCGCACTTCCAGTTCCGGGTGGAGCGCGTGATAAAGTCCCTCGCTCATTCACTCTCGAAGGGCTCTCAGGAGGAGGCGCGATGGTTCGGGGCGGCACGCGATTCGCGCTCTACTGGTTGCCCGTCCTCGCCTACGTCGCGCTGATCTTCATCGTGAGCTCGCGGCCCGGGCTCGAACCACCGTTCCGGTTTCCGAACGCGGACAAGGTCGCGCACTTGTTCGAGTACGGCGTGCTCGGCCTGCTGCTGGTGCGCGCACTTCGCGCACATTCGCCATTCCGGGCGGCACTCACGGGCGGCATGGTGGCGCTGCTGATCGGCTTCGCCGTCGGCGCCGGCGACGAGTTCTGGCAGTCCTTCGTGCCCGGGCGCGAGAGCACCATCCTCGACTGGTTCGCGGATGCGCTCGGAATCACGTTCGCGCAGATCGTCTACCTGCTGTTCCGAAAGGTCTGAACCCATGGCTCCCCGCCATCAGGCTCCTCGCGGTACTCGCGACCTGCTGCCCGGCGACATCGAGCGCTGGCAGTGGGCCGAAGCCCGCTCGCGCGGCGTGATGGAACGCTACGGCTATCGCGAGATCCGCACGCCGCTATTCGAAGACTACGAACTGTTCGCGCGCACCTCGGGCGATTCGAGCGACGTGGTGCAGAAGGAGATGTACCGCTTCAAGGATCTCGGCGACCGCGATCTGGCGCTGCGTCCCGAGAACACCGCGGGCGTGTGCCGTGCCTATCTCGAGCACGGCCTCGCCTCGAAGGGGCGCGTGCACCGGCTGTGGTACGCGGGGCCGATGTTTCGCTACGGGCGCCCGCAGAAGGGTCGCTATCGGCAGTTCTGGCAGATCGGTGCGGAGGTGATCGGCACACCGGCGCCGGGCGCCGACGTCGAGATGATCGCGCTGTTCGTCGACATCTTCGACGCGTGGGGAATCACGGGCCTCACGGTCGCGGTCAACAGTGTCGGCACTCCCGAGTCGCGGCGCGCCTACGGTGACGCACTGCGCGAGTGGTTGGCACCGGTGCGCGATCGGCTCGGCGCCGACTCTCAACGCCGCCTCGAGACCAATCCGCTGCGCGTGCTCGACACCAAGGTGCCGGATGAGATCGCGCTGCTTCGAGGTGACGGGTGGCCCGAGCCATCCGGCGTCGCGCGTCCCTCCGCGTGGCCGCCGCCGATGCCGCACCTGATCGACGTGCTCGACCCCGAGAGTCGCGCGCACTTCGATGCGGTGCGTCACGGCCTCGAGACACTCGGCATCGCCTACGAGGTCGACCACGGCCTGGTGCGCGGGCTCGACTACTACACGCGCACCGCGTTCGAAGTGCACGACCGATCGCTCGGCGCGCAGAGTGCGCTGGGCGGAGGCGGGCGTTACGACGGACTCATTCAGGAGTTGGGAGGTCCGGCGACGCCGGGCGTGGGGTTCTCGATCGGGCTCGACCGTTCGCTGCTCGTGATGGAAGAGCGCGGACTCGGACCCACCGGCGGCGCCGTTCAGGTGTACGTCGCGGCGATGGACACCACGCGCGACCCGGCCGCGGTGCTCGCACGCACGCTGCGCAGGTCCTACGCAGTCGAACTCGACCCCGAAGCGCGGGGCCTCTCGGCCCAGATGAAAGCGGCCGATAAGAGTGGAGCCCGACTGCTGGTGCTGGTCGGCGAGGAAGAATGGGCGAAGGGCGGGGTGGTGGTGCGCGATCTGCGCGGCGGCGAGCAGGAATTCGTCATGAAGGATCGAATCGAGGACACGCTTCGCGCCCGTCTCGGCGCGACGAACCATGGGGCTCAGGGATGACGCAGGCGGCGGAGATCACGTTCGAGGGCATCGGCGACTGGAAGCGCTCGCACACCTGTGGCGCGCTGCGGCGTTCCGACGTTGGCGCGGGTGCGACGCTGATGGGGTGGGTGCATCGCGTGCGCGATCACGGCGGCGTGCTGTTCGTGGACCTGCGCGATCGCTACGGCCTCACCCAGATCGTGTTCCACCCCGAGACCGGCGGCGCCGCGCTGATGACCGGCGCCGGCCAGCTCGGCAACGAATGGGTGATCGCGGTGCGCGGCAACGTCACCGCGCGCCCCGGCGAGTCCGTGAACACCGAGCTGCCGACCGGCGAGGTCGAGCTCGACGTGCGCGAACTCAAGCTGCTCGCCGCCGCGGCGACGCTGCCGTTCAACGTGAACGAGGAGCAGCACCTCGCGAACGAAGATCTGCGGCTGCGCTATCGCTACCTCGACCTGCGGCGCCCGGAACTTTCGCAGGTCATGGAGCTGCGACATCGCGCCATGCAGTCGGCACGCGCCTATCTGTCGGGGCAGAGTTTCCTGGAGATCGAGACGCCGATGCTCGTGAAGCAGACGCCCGAAGGTGCCCGCGACTACGTGGTGCCGAGCCGCGTGCACGTCGGCAAGTTCTACGCGCTTCCGCAGTCGCCGCAGCTCTACAAGCAGACTCTGATGATCGCGGGCATGGATCGGTATTTCCAGATCGCGCGCTGCATGCGCGACGAGGATCTGCGTGCCGATCGCCAGCCCGAGCACACGCAGATCGATCTCGAGATGAGTTTCGTGGTGGAAGACGACGTGTTCGCCGCGGTCGAGGGACTGTTCACGACACTCTGGAAGGAGTGCCTCGGCGTCGAGGTCGCGAAGCCGTTTCAGCGACTGACGTTCGATGAATCCATGAAGCGCTTCGGATCCGACAAGCCCGACCTGCGCTTCGGACTCGAGTTCATCGACGTGACGGCGCTGAGCGCCCAGTCGCCGCGCAACGTGATCGCGAACGGCGCAAGGGCGCCGGGCGGGATCGCGGTGGCCATGGTGATTCCGGGCGGCGCCGAGATCTCGGGTACTCAGCTGCGAAAGTACGAAGACGTCGTGAAGAGCGCCGGTGCCGGCGGCCTCACGTTCTTCAAGGTCCAGGACGCCGACCGCGACAAGCAGCTCGTGATCTTTCCGGGCGAGCTGCTGGACCAGTTCTACGCGCACGTCGGCGCCAGGACCGGCGATGCGGTGGTGTTTACGAACGGACCGTGGGAGCAGACCTGCAAAGCACTCGGCGTGCTTCGTTCGACGATTGCGCAGCCGATCCTGAAGGGCGAGAAGTTCTGCGGGCTCGAGCCCGTGAAGCCGGGTCGCTGGGAGTTCCTGTGGGTCCGGCAGTTCCCGCTCTTCGAGTGGGATCCGCAGTCGAAGAGCTGGGCGCCGCGCCATCACATGTTCACGATGCCGAACCCCGAGCACCTGCAGTATCTCGAGAGTGATCCCGGCAAGGTCTATGCGCAGCTCTACGATCTGGTGCTCAACGGCAACGAGCTGGGCTCGGGCTCGATCCGCATTCACCGCCCCGACATTCAGGAGCGTGTGATGAGGGTGATCGGTCTCACGCACGAGCAGGCGCACGAGAAGTTCGGCTTCCTGCTCGAGGCCTACCAGTACGCCTCGCCGCCGCACGGCGGCATCGGCCTGGGGCTCGACCGAATCATCATGCTCATGGCCGGTCGCGACAACATCCGCGACACCATCGCGTTCCCCAAGACTGCGAGTGCCGCAAGCTTGATGGACGGCTGCCCGAGCGAGATCGAGCCGGAGCTGCTGAAGGACCTGGGAATCAGGTTCTAGGGACTCGAGCCGTTCCCCTCATCAGGGCGGTCGTCGGTTTGCTCGGCCGCTGCGCCGTGGTCGGACTGAGCGCTGGCACTCCCTCCCGACACGAGCGATAATCTCGCCGTCATGATCTTCCGAATTGAAGTCGAGCTAGAAGAGGATGGACGCTGGATCGCCGAGGTTCTGGAGCTTCCGGGCGCCATGGTCTACGGAGCCACCCGCGAAGACGCGATCGCGCGCGCGAAGGCCGTGGCGCTGAGAGCGATGGCAGAGCGGCTAGAACAGGGAGAAACCGCTCCGGAACTCGCGGATATCGCCTTCCGAGCCGCATGACCGTCTGGCCGAGCGCGCGAGCACGTCAGGTCTTTGCCGCACTCGAAAGAATCGGCTGGACGACGAAGCGACAGTCGGGCTCGCATCGCACGCTTCAAAGAGCGGGCTGGCCTGATTTCGTTTTCGCTTTCCACGATCGCGACGAGATCGGGCCATGGATGCTCGCCCGAATCTCAAAGCACACAGGTCTGCGTCCGGAGGACTTGTGACATGAATTTCTACATCTGCCACAGATAGCTCAGCTTCACGAAGATGTTGTTGTTCGTGACCACCATCGCGTCCCACGCGTCGCCGCGGCGCAGTGAGCCGTAGCCCAGGTAGACGACCGTACCCGGCCGCACGTAGTAGGTGCCGAGCACATCGAGCGTCACGCTCTTCGGCCGCTCCGAGATCTGGCCGGCCCTGTCATAGATGCGCTCGGAACGCAGCTCGGTGATCCAGCGCAGCGCCAGTTCCTTCGTGATCTGGTAGCCGAGGCGCAGCCGCGGAAGCACGATGTCGGCGTAGCGCGTGTCGTCATCGCGTTCCACCACCGCGGTCTCGAGGTTGAGGCTCGCGTCGAACTGATCGCTGAAACGCCAGTCGCTCCACATCGAGAACACGCGATCGTGGCCCTTCGCCACTTCGCCGAAGATCACGGTCTCGCCGATCGAGCCGTCGAAGCCTCCGCGCAGCAGTCGATACCGCTCGGAACCACCCCAGAAGTTCCAGCGGTTCTGGCCGCGGAACTCGGTGCCGTCGTGGAACGTGAAGGTGCGGTTGTATCCGGACCCGAGCCACGTATTGCGTGCGAAGCGCAGCTCGCCGCCCTTGCGGATCTCCTCGTCGACCATGCGTCCGAAGTAGGGTGCGCCGCCTTCGTCGTCGTGGCGTTCGTACTCGGTCCAGGTGTCGAAGTTGGTCCACCACGACTTGTTCTTGGACCAGTAGTGCTCGCTCGCCTCGAGCACGTAGATGACGAAGCCGGTGCGCTCGAGCGAGCCCATGTCGGCGCGGAAGTCGCGCGACATCGTGCCGAGGCCGGCGGTCACATCGAGCCGCCGGGTATTGCGGGTCAGGATCGCCACGCCGGCTCCGCCGCTTCGGCGTTGTCCTCGGAACTCGCGCAGTGACGCATCGAGCGTCGAGTCCTCGGCGGGGGACAGCGTCGCGATCGCGCCGCGCAGATCCTGGTCCCGCGCGTCGCTGAACGCTCCCTCGAACGACAGGTGGTAACGCTCGAGCATGTTGATGCGGCCGTCGAAGAAGCCGACGCGGTTGTAGGCGTCTCGCTGCTGGCGATCGGCGAGCATCACGCCGAGGAACGAGTTCTTCAGCACGTCCTGCTTGAAGCGCACGATGTCGAAGCGTGCGCTTTCGTCGTGATAGGGGTTCCGGGCGTCCGGCAGTGACTCGATCGACTCACCGGCGCTCTGGTCCATGGCGTGAATGAGCCCGACTCCGGTGTGCCCCTGCTTGCCGGTGAGCCGCAGGCCGTAGAGCGGATCGGCGATGCGGCGGGTGTAGACCAGATCGAGTTCGGTGCTGAAGATGTCGCGGCCCTCCAGGAAGAACGGCCGGCGTTCCTCGAAGAAGATCGCGAAGCGGCGGTTGATGTCGACCACGCCCGCGTCGGACTCGACCTGACTGAAGTCCGGCGTGATCGCCAGATCCGCAGTCAGGTTGGTGGTGAGACCGTACTTGGCGCCGATGCCGAACCGACTCTCGGAATCGTATTCGAGCGTGCCGTCCTCGCGCCGTCCGCTGCTCGATCCCGTCACCGTTGGGTTGATCTGCAGGTTGCGCCCCGGATGCACGTCCGCGAGTCCGGCGAGTGTCCCCATCTGCGAGTGGTAGGGCCCCTTGTCGCGCTGGACCGGCGACCAGTAGAGATGCCCCCCGTTGCGCTGGATGTCGCGGATCGCATTGAAGCCGAAGGTCACGCTGTCGCGGCTCGCGAAGCGGAGCGTCGTGAATGGGATCGCCATCTCGACCTCGAACCCGTTCGCGGTGATGCGTCCGCGCGAGGTGTAGAGGAAGTCGGGTGCGAGGTCGGAGTCGCCGCCACCTTCCACGTCGACGCCGTCCATCTGAATGCCGGCCGGGTTCGAGCACAGGAACATCGAGCGCTGATGATCGTTGTAGCCGTCGATGCTCACGCCGACCCAGTCGCCCTGCCAGATCTGGTCACGCGGCACGATCGGCGCCTCGACCAGGCGCGGATTGTCACCCACCCGAAACCCCACGTAGAGGTGCTTCTCGTCGTAGAGCACGAAGCACTCAGTTCCGAGCGAATCGGGAACCCCTTCGACCGGGCGGCCATGGGTGAACGAGTCGAGCACCGCAGCCTGCTGCCATTCGGCGTCATCGAGGGAGCCGTCGATGAGCGGCCCCTTCGCCACACGAGGCGCTAGAAAGCGAATCTCACCGCGGATACCGTGCAGCCGCAGCACCGCGGGCGGCGGGTCGGCGGCGAGGGCGGCGTTCGGGACCGCCGTGCCGGCGGCCAGCAGCCCCGCAAGCAGCAACGGCAGGTGTCTGAGCACTCTTCGGCTCGGTCGAATCGGGGGGAGCGACGCGATCACGGGACCTCCGGGAAGTGAAACGGCCGCGCATTCTACGCATTTCGCAGTCGCGGGTTGCCCGGCCGGGCCGGCCCCGTCGGACGGCGCCACATTGCGTCGCGCACCAAACCCTGCTCCCTTTCCACCCGCAGCGGGTGAGCGGAGGCATCACGGAGGGGTGGCCCCGACCGATCCTATGGAATACGCAGAGGTCCTCATGGTTCGAGCGGGAGCGCGAGGCGCACCGGCTCCGACGCTCGCGGAGGTGCACTGACATGTCCGGTCGCCCGGATCTCGAGGCCGAAGGGCTGCGCCTGCAGGAAGACGAGACGCGCACCCGCAACTGGAAGCGCTGGGGCCCCTACCTCTCCGAGCGCCAGTGGGGCACGGTTCGCGAGGACTACTCCGCGGACGGCACCTGCTGGGACTACCTGCCGCACGATCATGCGCGCAGCCGGGCGTATCGCTGGGGCGAAGACGGGCTGCTCGGAATCAGCGATCGCGAGGGGCGGCTGTGCTTCGCGCTGGCGCTCTGGAACGGGCGCGATCCGATCCTCAAGGAGCGGCTGTTCGGGCTCGGCGGACCCGAGGGCAATCACGGCGAAGACGTGAAGGAGTGCTACTTCTACCTCGACTCCTCGCCAACGCATTCGTACATGAAGGCGCTCTACAAGTATCCGCACGCCGAGTTCCCCTACGCGAAGCTGGTCGACGAGAACCGCGCGCGCGGCAAGGACGACCCCGAGTTCGAGCTCACCGACACCGGCGTGTTCGATGACGACCGCTACTTCGACGTCACCGCCGAATACGCGAAGGCCTCGCCCGACGACGTGCTGGTGCGCGTGACGATCGAGAACCACGGTCCCGAGGCGGCCGCGATCCACGTGCTGCCGACGCTGTGGTTTCGGAACACCTGGGACTGGGGCCGCACCGGCGAGGGCTACTGGCCGAAGCCCGAGATCCGTGCGACCGGGTCCACGACGATGCGCGCCGAGCACGCGACGCTCGGCGCCATGCGGCTCGAGGCGGCGCCGGGTCCGTTCGGGCTCGCGCCGCAGCTGCTGTTCACCGACAACCGCACCAACGCGGCGCGCCTGTTCGGCGGCGAGAATTCGACTCCGTGGGTCAAGGACGCCTTTCACGAGTTCGTGATTCGCGGTGAGTCCGCGGCCGTGAACCCGAGTCACGTCGGCACCAAGGCGGCCGCCTGTTACCGGCTCGAGATCCCGGCGCAGCAGCGCGTTACCCTGCGTCTGCGCCTGGTGGCCGAGAACGAGGCCGGCCCGGCACTGTTCGGCCCCGAGTTCGACGCGGTGTTCGAACGCCGCATCGCCGAGAACGACGCCTACTACGCGCTCCACCTGCCCGCCGCACTCACCGATGACGAACGCACCGTCGCGCGACAGGGCTACGCCGGACTCATGTGGTCGAAGCAGTTCTATCACTACGTCGTCCAACACTGGCTCGAAGGCGATCCTTCGCAACCGCCGCCACCGCCGGGGCGCGGCACCGGCCGCAACTCCGATTGGAAACACCTCTACAACCGCGACGTGATCTCGATGCCGGACGCGTGGGAGTACCCGTGGTTCGCCGCCTGGGATCTGGCGTTTCACACCCTGCCGATCGCGCGCGTCGATCCGAACTTCGCGAAGCAGCAGCTCATCCTGTTCCTGCGCGAGTGGTACATGCACCCGAACGGGCAGGTGCCGGCCTACGAGTTCGCGTTCGGCGACGTCAATCCACCCGTGCACGCGTGGGCGGTGTGGCGCGTTTACAAGATGACGGGGGCACGTGGACAGCGCGATCGGCTGTTCCTCGAGCGCGCTTTCCAGAAGCTGTTGCTCAACTTCACCTGGTGGGTGAATCGCAAGGACCTCGAGGGCCACCATCTGTTCGGCGGCGGCTTCCTGGGCCTCGACAACATCGGCATCTTCGATCGCAGCCAGCCGCTGCCGACCGGCGGGCACCTGGAACAAGCCGACGGCACCGCGTGGATGGCGTTCTACTGCTCGACCATGTTGTCGATGGCACTCGAGCTGGCGAGCGAAGACCCCGCTTACGAAGACGTCGCATCCAAGTTCTTCGAACACTTCATCGCGATCACCGACGCGATCAACACGCTCGGCGGCACCGGCCTGTGGGATGAGCAGGACGGCTTCTACTACGACTGGCTGCACCACGACGGCCAGAAGACGCCGCTGCGCGTGCGCTCGATGGTGGGATTGCTACCGCTGATCGCGGTCGAGAATCTCGAACAGCACCATCTCGACCTGCTGCCGGGATTCCGCAAGCGGATGCACTGGTTCGTCGAGAACCGTCAGGATCTCTCGCGCCACATCTCGTACCTCGAGGGCGGACGAGGAGCGAAAACCGGGCACGGGCATCGCCTGCTCGCGATCCCATCACGCGAGCGTCTGCAAAGCGTGCTCAAGTACATGCTCGACGAAAAGGAGTTCCTCTCGCCCTACGGTCTGCGTTCGGTGTCGCGCGTGCACGCCGAGAGTCCCTACTGCTTCTGGGCGGAGGGCAAGGAGTTCCGCGTGGACTACGTGCCCGGAGAATCGAACACCGGGCTGTTCGGCGGAAATTCGAACTGGCGCGGACCGATCTGGTTCCCGGTCAACTTTCTGATCGTCGAAGCGCTCGAGCGCTACCACCACTTCTACGGCGACGACTTCAAGGTCGAGTGCCCGACCGGCTCGGGGCAGTGGATGAATCTCGGTCAGGTGGCGGTCGAACTCGCGCGTCGGCTCGGCAGCATCTTCCTGCCGGGCGTCGGTGGCCATCGCCCTGTGCACGCCGGCGACGCTCGCTATGCCGAGGATCCGGCGTGGCGTGACCTGGTGCTGTTCTACGAGTACTTCCATGGCGACTCGGGACGCGGGGTGGGTGCGAGCCATCAGACCGGCTGGACCGCGCTCGCGATCCCGTGTCTCGAGATGGTGGCGCGCTCGCGACGCGACGCAAGTTCCGAGCGTCCGTTCACACCGGCAGGCCGTGGATAGGCGTTCGCTGGAGTGGCTCGAAGCCGACGGACTCGGCGGCTTCGCGATGGGTACGGCGGCGGGGCTTCGCACGCGGCGCTACCACGCGATCCTCCAGGTCGCGACCACTCCACCGACGGGACGCGTGACGCTCGTCAACGGGCTCGAGGTATGGGCCGACACCGATCACGGCGCGATCGCGCTGTGCACGAACACCTACGCGCCCGAGGTGGTGCACCCCGATGGCGAAGCTCGACTGCAGCACTTCGATGCCGAGCCGTGGCCGACGTGGCGCTATTCGGTCGGGGACGATCGGATCGTGGTGGCCGAGCTGCTGGTGCCGCGCGGCGAGCGTCGCGTCGCGCTGCGCTGGACGCTCGAGACCGCGAGCGGCGGGCGCCCGCGCGGCACCGCGGCGATCCGATTGCGTGTGCGCCCGCTGATGTCCGGCCGCGACATGCACGCGCTCCATCACGAGTCGGCGGCGTTTCGATTCGAGGCCGAGCCCGCCGTGGGTGTGGTGCGCTGGCGCCCGTACGAGAGTCTGCCCGAGATCCTCGCGCTCACGAACGGCACCTACCGGCACGCGCCCGAGTGGTACCGGACCTTCGTCTATCTCGAGGAGCGTGCGCGCGGGCTCGATCACGTCGAAGATCTCGCATCTCCCGGCGAGTTCAGCTTCGACCTCGCGGGCGGAGCGGCCGTGATGGTGCTCGAAGCGCAGCTCGATGTGCAGCCCGATGCGCAGCCCGAAGCCCCGGCGACGACCGCCGCCACCGCCGAGGCGCTCGTCGCGCGACTGCGCGCGTCGGAGCGACGGCGACGGCGCGGATTCGCGACCCGGCTGCATCGCGCGGCCGATGCCTATCTCGTGCAACGCGGCGCCGGGCGCACGGTGATCGCCGGCTACCCGTGGTTCACCGACTGGGGACGCGACACGTTCATCGCGCTGCGCGGGCTGTGCCTGGCAGGCGGACGTCTCGACGATGCGGGGCGGATCCTCGACGAGTGGGCGGGCGAGGTCTCGGAAGGCATGCTGCCGAATCGCTTCGTCGAAGGCGCCGAGGCGCCGGAGTTCAACTCGGTCGATGCTTCGCTGTGGTACGTGGTGGCGGCACACGAGTGGCTGCTCGCGATGCGGGCATCGAGTCGTCGCGTTCCCCGTGCGCAGCGCGAGAGGCTGCTTGGCGCCGCCACGGCGATCCTCGACGGCTACGCCCGTGGCACGCGCTTCGGCATCCGACTCGACGACGACGGCCTCATCGCCGCAGGTATTTCCGGCGTTCAACTCACGTGGATGGATGCGAAGGTCGGCGACTGGGTCGTCACCCCGCGAATCGGCAAGCCGGTCGAGATCCAGGCACTGTGGCTGAACGCGCTGCGTCTTGCGGGCGAGCACTCGAAGCGCTGGTCCGAGCGGTTCGAACACGGACTCGCGAGCTTTCGCGAGCAGTTCTGGAGCGAGTCGCGCGGTCATCTGGCCGATGTGGTCGACGTCGATCACCAGGCGGGGCGCGTGGACTGGACGTTTCGCCCCAATCAACTGTTTGCGATCGGCGGGCTGCCGTACGCCTTGATCGACGGCGATCGCGCGCAGCGACTGTTGCACGCGTGTGAGGAGCGGTTGTGGACCCCGCTCGGCCCGCGCTCGCTGGCGCCCGGTGAGCCCGGCTACGCGCCACGCTACGAAGGCGGAGTGCTGGAGCGGGACGCGGCCTATCATCAAGGCACCGTGTGGCCGTGGCTCACGGGCGCGTTCGTCGATGCGTGGCTGCGACTCCATCCCGACACCGACCAGGCCCGCGCCCAGGCGCGCGAGCGCTTTCTGGTGCCGCTGCTCCAGCATCTCGACGCGGCGGGGCTCGGGCACGTGTCCGAGATCGCCGACGCCGAGACCCCTCATCGGCCCCGTGGCTGCCCTTTCCAGGCCTGGTCGGTGGGTGAAGTGTTGCGTCTCCAGGCGCGATTGGCGTCGGCGGATAACACTCTCGTCCCGCGCCGCGTCCGTTAGCGTGACGGCCTGGCGCCCGGCGTGGCGCCGGGCACCCGGCCGCCCGCTCGCGGCCATCGACCGAGACCCGAGGAACGCCATGCCGGCGGACGATGCGGTCGCGGCGGAGTCAGTCGGTGCCGACGTCCGTGCGTCTCAGCGCGGCGATCGGCGAGCCTTCGAGCGGCTCTACGCACGCTACGGACGCATGGTGCACGGCATCGTGATCGCACGGGCGCCGCGCACCGAGACGGAGGATCTGGTGCAGGAGGTCTTCATCCAGGCGTGGACGCGGATCGGTACGCTGCGCGAGCCGGATGCCTTCGGTGGCTGGCTCGCGCAACTCGCGCGTCACCGCTCGACCGACGCGCTGAGACGCGGGCGTGCGCCCGAGCCGCTCGACCCCGAGCTGGCCGCACCCGACTCGCATCACGCCGAGGCGATTCGAGTGCTCGCGCTGATTCGAGCACTTCCCGAAGCGTATCGCGAGACGCTGGCGCTGCGCTTGATCGAAGGGCTCACCGGGCCCGAGATCGCTGCGATGACCGGCATGCAGCCGGGCTCGGTGCGCGTCAACCTGCACCGCGGCATGACGCTGCTGCGCGAGCGCCTGGGCGTGGATGGCGCGCAGCGCATGCCGGGCGCAGCGGGGGGAAGCTCGTGACGCCCGACGACCTGCGCCCGCGCGGCCCGGAGCCCGACGACTACCTGTGGGATCGCAGCGGACCCGCGGACCCGACGATCGACCGCGTCGAACACGCGCTGTCATCGCTTGCGCACCGACCGATCCCGCTCGAGCTTCCCGCGCCGCGAGGCGCGTCGCGATTCGAGTGGCTGCTTCGACTGCCGGCGCCCGCCCGCGTGGCATTCGCCGCCGCGCTGGTCGTGGCTTCGGTGTTCGGGGGTCGCGTGCTCACGATGCGTTGGGCGAGCGGGCGTGGGTTCGAGGTGGTGCGGGTCGCGGGCGAAGTGCGACTCGCTCGTGCCGGGGAGCGCGGAGGCGCGGCGGGAGCGCGCCGCACGCTCGCTGCGCACGATCGGTTGCGACGTGGTGAGTGGCTCGAAACCGGACCCGACGCGGGTGCGCGGCTCACGATCGGGACGATCGGTGTGGTCGAAGTCGGATCGCGTTCGCGCGTGCGGCTGCTCGAGACCACCACCGACGATCATCGCCTGTCGCTCGCCGAAGGCGAGCTGCGCGCCATCATCATCGCGCCTCCGCGCCGCTTCTTCGTCGAGACGCCGGCCGCGCTCGCGGTCGATCTGGGCTGCGCCTACACGCTGAATGTCGCGCCGAGCGGCGCTTCGAACCTGTCGGTCGACATCGGGTGGGTGAGCCTCGAAGCCGAGGGCCGCGAGTCGTTCATTCCCGCCGGCGCACGCTGCATCTCGCTGCCCGGGCGCCCGCCCGGCACGCCGTGCTTCAACGACGCCAGTGCCGCGCTCAAGAATGCGCTGCACGCGTTCGACTTCGGAATCGGCGCAGCGAGTGTCGCCGACTCGGCGCTCGCGATCGTGGTGAGCGAGTCGCGCCGTGAAGATGCGCTCACGCTCTGGCATCTGCTCTCGCGCACGCGTGGCGCGGTGCGCGGCAGCGTGTTCGACGCGCTGGCGGCGCGTGTGCCGCCGCCACCGGCGGTGACTCGCGCGGGCATCCTGGCCGGCGAGCGCGGCATGTTCGACGCCTGGTGGGATGCGCTCGGCTACGGCGATACCGCCGCGTGGCGCCGCTGGTTGCGCCCCTGGAGTGACGTGGCCGCGGGCCCCGCGGCTACGAGCGCTCGCGTCGAGCCGGCCGTCGTCGCTAACGCTTCAGCCCGCTGACCCGTCCTCAGGAGTGAAGCCGCGAGAGCGCGGCTCGCACCACTCACTCGGAGGTTCGCGATGAAGCCGTCCCTGTCGCTGCTCGCCGTTGCGCTGGTCGCCGCCGTCTCGATCTCCGGTTCGTCCGCAAGAGCCGGTGGCCAGGTGAACATCCGCCCGCTCGGCGCGATTCGCGCCGCAACCGCCGCGCAGCTTCAGCCGTCGAGTGCCGGACAGGCAGCCGTCGCCGCGGTCCGGGTCGAGGCCGGCAAGGAGTTCGATCTTCCGTTCGAGTTGACCTACCCGAATGGCGAGCCGGTCAAGAACGCGCATCCGATCGTGATCGCGCGTTCGGGACGCCGGGTGCTCGAGATCCACGCGCGACCGGCCAAGGCCGAGGGCGTCTACCAGGCCCAGGTGAAGCTGCCCGCGACCGGTGACTGGTCGCTGGTGATCGATGCGCGCATTTGCGGCAACACCTGCACGCTCTCGAACGTCACCGCGCTCGCGGCGGGGACCCGGCAGGACCGCGTCGCCGCGCAGTAGCCACCATCGCTTCGTCGCCAAACGAATCGCGCCGCCGGGGGACCCTCCGGCGGCGCGTTTCGTCTCACCGCGTCACCGCCTCACTCGAACGGAAGCGACCGCCCGAAGAAGGTTCCCGAACCCCAGCTCCCGACACTCGACGACGAGGAGGACGATGCACGCGGCCGAATCTGCACACTGCCAGATCCGGTATCGACCCGGAGCCGACCGCGGCCATCCCCGATCCGGCCGCGCGCTTCATCCCGCTCGCTCACGCTGGAGCGATGCGTCACCTCGATGTCGATCCCACCACTGCCAGTACTGATGTCGTACTCCGCGCCGAACTCACGCGGCAATCCGAGCGTCACTTCGCCGGACCCGGTGTCGAGTACTACCGACTCGGCGTCCGTCACCATGTCGAGCATCACCGAGCCGCTGCCGGTGTCTGCGAGCACGTCGTCGGCCGAGACGGCACCGAGCGAAACGTCGCCGGATCCGGTGTCCACCTTGAGCGTGCTGACCTGGGCGCCCATCAGCTTCACGTCACCCGATCCGGTGTCGATGCTCAGCCGTTCGCCCTTCTGCTTGACCACCACCACGTTGCCGGAACCGGTATCGATCAGCATGTCGCCGCTGCTGTCGCGCACGTCGACGTCACCCGAGCCGGTATCGATGGTCACGTCGCCGGTGAGCCCCCTCGCGTGCACATCGCCGCTGTGGGTGTCGAGACGCAGCTTCGAATCGGTTCCGGTCGCGTTAATATCGCCGGCCGCCAGAAACACCTCGGTCGCCTGACGCGGCGGAATCGCGATCTCGAGATCCGCCCACGCTTCCAGCCCACTGCCCGAGCCCGAGATCCTCACGCTATTGGAACCGCTGAACAGCGACCATGAGATCCCGCCGAACGTGCCGTTCTCGTCGATGTGCGTCTCGGTGTTCGAGCCGCGACCGAGCGCCGGGTAGATGATGCGCCGGCCCGGGAAGATCACGCGCAGCGACTCGCGGCCGTTGAGTCGTCCGGTCTCGACCCGCAGTTTGGCGGCGTCGCGGCCGCCGCGCTTCACGGTGACCACTACGTCGGTCCCGGTGCCTCGCACCACCGTCACCTTGCCGGCGAGGTCGTAGATCGCAACCGGCCCGAGGCTCGAGCCGCTCAGCGTGTAGCGGTCGGAGGTCTGCGCATGCGGCGCGGAGGTCATGACGGCGAGTGCGGACGCGGCGAGCAGACCACGCACCAGCGTGCTGCGAACGGTGCGGCGGGTAGCGATCGGCGGCATCTTCGTGTCCCTCGTTCGTGCGGTTGGCTCGGTCGGACCGGTTCCGGGGTCGGCGCAGTGTCATAGACACGCGATTGCGGGAAAGGGTTGGACCGGCGGTGGTTCCGGGGTGACGACGTCGCGCCTACGGCGCAGGCCCCGAAACGGTTTCATCCCCATGGGACGGGCCCGAATGCGGTACAAGTTTCAACCTTCTGGGCACCTGGCCGGTCCCAGCTAGAGGACGCTTGATCCCCGGAGTCCGTGTGAAGAGCCCGCCGTCATCCGAAATCCGAAGTGATGACCTGGTCGAGGCCCGACGGGCGGCGGCCGGGGACGTGCGCGCATTCGAGCGGCTGTACCGGCAGCACGTCGGCAGGGTGAACGCCCTGGCCCGGCGGATGGCGGGAACCGAAGATGCCGAAGAGCTGACGCAGGAGGTATTCGTGAGGGCGTGGGAGCGGCTCGAGAGCTTTCGAGGCGACTCGGCGTTCGGCACCTGGCTTCATCGGGTGGCGATCAACTTCATCCTCACGCGGCGTACCCGACGGAATCTCGAGTGGTCGCGACGCGACGACACCGAAGGGGCGCTCAACCAGGTGCCGGCGCGGGTCACGGCCGGAGAACACGGGATCGACTTCGAGCGGGCGATCGGGAGGCTTCCGAGCGGCGCGCGACAGATCTTCGTGATGCACGATGTCGAGGGATTCAAGCACGAGGAGATCGCCGAGGCGCTCGGCGTGACGACCGGAACCACCAAAGCGCAGCTGCACCGCGCCCGCATGCTGTTGAGGGGGCATCTCGAGTGAACGGCTTCGAACACGACGAGCGCTGGAACGAGCGACTGAGCGAGCATCTGGATGGCACGCTCGACGCGGCGACCCTGCGCGAGGTGGACTCGCATCTCGCCGGGTGTGCGAGCTGTCGGGCCGTGCGTGCCGAGCTCGAACGGGTCCGCGATGCCGCGCGCGTGATGGATCCGATCGCTCCTTCGCGCGACCTGTGGCCCGCGATCGAAGCGCGCCTCGCCGCGCGCACCGCTCAGGCACCGCTCGCTGCGGCGCGGCCCGCGAGTGACGCCGAGCCGCAACGGGTGCTGCGCCTGCCGGGTGCCCGCTGGTGGGAGCGGCGTTTCTCGCTTGGACTGCCGCAGGCACTCGCCGCCGCCGTGCTGCTGGTCGCGGTCGCCGGCGGCCTCTCGTGGCTCTCGATGCGCCAGCAGCCGAGCCGTGTGGTGGCGAGCCGCGAGCCGGGGCCGCAATCGCTCGCGCCAGGTGCTCCGGCGCCGAGTGTCTCGCCCGGCCTCTCGAGCGATCCAGGCGCCGATGCGGTGTTCGCCTCGGTCGATCCGCGCTACGACGCGACCATCGCCGAGCTGCAACGGGTCCTCGTTCACGAACGCGCGAACCTCGACACCTCGACCGTTCGCATCGTCGAGCAGAACCTGGGTCTCATCGACCGGGCGCTCGGCGAAGCGCAGCGGGCTCTGGAGAACGATCCATCGAATGCCTATCTTCGCTTCCACCTCGCCGCCACCATGAAGCGCAAGGTGGAGCTGCTGCGGCGCGCGACCGTCATCGCCGGCGCCCAGGGCTGAACCCTCCGGAGGATCCTTCATGTCCACACTCGCCGCTCTCGCTCTCGCGCTCCTGACCAGCTCGACTCCGCGCACCGACACCACGGTCGCCGTGACGACGGGCACGCGGCTCGAGCTCGAGAACCTGATGGGCGACGTGTCGGTCGACGCCTGGACCCGCAGTTCAGTGCGAATCGTGGCGTCGCACGGACGTGGCAGCACCGTGTCGGTCGAGCTCGACCACGGCAGCCTCATGATCTCGGCGGAGGGCCGCATGGGGGCGCCGACCACCGTGGACTACCAGCTGACGGTGCCGCAGTGGATGGCCGTTCAGCTGTCGGGAATGGATGGCGACATCAAAGTCTCCGGTACTCGAGGCACCATCCACGCCGAGACCGTGAAGGGAGACGTGAAGATCGAAGGCGGATCCGGCGCGATCACGGTCGCCAGCATCGAGGGAACGGTTCGCGTCGAGGCCACAAGGGGCAACGTCGAGGCGACCTCGGTCAATCAGGACGTGTGGGTCATCGGCGTCACCGGGCCGCTCACGGCCGAGAGCGTGAACGGCCAGGTGGTGCTCGACAGGGTCGCCTCGCCGCGCATCGAGGCGAGCTCGGTCAACGGCAACGTGATGTTCACCGGCACGATCGTGCCGTCGGGCGCCTACCACTTTTCGTCTCATAATGGGCACCTGCGCGTGGGCCTCGCCGAGGCGGCGAACGTCTCGGTCGACGCGACCACCTATCAGGGCGGCGTTCACAGCGCGATCGGACGTTCGTTCGAAGTCGTGAAGAAGGGGCGGCGGTATCGCATGAAGCTCGGGATGGGTGCCGCCTCGATGGAACTCGAGAGTTTCAACGGCCGCATCCTGCTCGACACTCCGGAAGCCATCCAGAAGCTGATCGCGCGCTACCAGGCGGGCGACGAACTCGAAGACGAGAGCGAGGACGAAAACGATGAGTGAGAGGCTCGGGGTGAGACGCGGATTCGGAAGCGGCTGGCTGTGGGTGCTTGCCTTAGTCGCGCTGGCGGCCACTCAGGTGGAGGCGGGCAAGCGCGGCGAACCGCGCAGCGACGAGATCCCGTTCGACTGGCAGGGCGAGGTGGCGGCCGGCAAGTGGATCGAAGTGCGCGGCATCAACGGCTCGATCGAGGCGGTGCGCGGCGAGGGCTCCGAAGTGGTGGTGCGTGCGATCAAGCGCGGCAAGCGCGACGATCCGGGCGAGGTCGACATTCGAGTCGAGCGCACCGCGGAGGGCGTGCTGCTGTGCGCTCACTACCCGCATCCGGGCGGCGGAATGAACGAAGAGTGCGAGAATCAGTCGGTTCAGAACTGCGACGTAGCAGTCCAGTGGCGGATCGAACTTCCCGAACACGTGTCGCTCGCGGCTTACACCGTGAACGGCAGCGTCTCGGTCGAGAATGCGCCGGCCGACGTGAACCTCGTGACGGTCAACGGCGGAATCACGGCAAGTGCCGCGGGTGCGGCCGAAGCGACGACGGTCAATGGCTCGATCGAGATCGAGATGCGCGCCATGCCCGCCGAGGGCGCCGGTGCCACGTTCACCACCGTGAACGGCGACATCACGCTGAGAGTGGCCGAACACCTCGATGCGAACCTGCGGGCCCGCACGCAGAACGGGCGCATCAACTGCGAGCTGCCGATCGAGCGCAGCGGTGGTTCGTCGCGGCGGCGTCTGGCCGGTCAGCTGGGTCGCGGTGGGCCGCCGTTGCGGCTCGACACCGTGAACGGAAGCGTGACGATCGAGGCGTTGTAGCGTCACGGCGGCTGAGCGCCTCCACTTCTGGCGATCGAAGCTTGCGCCGACCTTGCAACTCTGCTTTGCAAAGTACTTGACGATGCCTTTGGCGTACCGCAGGGTTGTCGCCGTGACGAAGCCGAGCCGACCCACCGAGATCTCCGATGAGGCGCCCCCGGCGCTCGAGCGCCACGCGCTCGAGAACCTGCGCTACATCCGCCGCACCATGGAGGGCGCCGGTGCCTTCACCGCCGCTTCGGGTGTCGGACAGGTCGCCATCGGCGCCACTGCGCTGGTCGCGACATGGCTCGCGATGCGACAGCCCAATCGTGCGGCGTGGTTCGGAGTGTGGCTGGCGGAGGCGGGGATCGCGGTGGCGATCGCGCTGATCGCCATGGTGATCAAGGCGCGGCGCTCGAACGTGCCGCTGGCCTCCGAGCCGGCGCGGCGCTTCGCGGCCAGCTTCGCATGGCCGATGCTCGCAGGAGTCGCGCTCACCGCGGCATTCGCGCGTTCGCGCGCATTCGAGTTCATGACTCCGAGCTGGTTGCTGCTGTTCGGCGCCGCCGTGGCGGCGGGCGGAACGTTTTCGGTTCGGCCGGTTCGGCTGATGGGAATGGCGTTTCTGATTCTCGGACTCGCGAGTCTGGTCGCAGGTCCCGCGCTCGACCACTGGATGCTGGCGATCGGGTTCGGTGGGCTGCTGCTCGGGTTCGGGGTTCACATCGCGTGGAGGCACGGTGGGTAAGGCGGAACCTCTGCCGGATGGACGGTCGCGCCGCGGCGCGCGCACGAAGCCGGCGTTGAAGCGCGTGAGCGCGCGCGCGGGATCGTCGACCGCGCCGGAGCTGGATCGCCTGATTCACGAACGGCTGCGGCTCGGCATGCTGAGCGGACTCGCGGTGCGCGAGCGCATGACGTTCGTCGATCTGAAGGCGTTGCTCGAGACCACCGACGGAAACCTGAGCGTTCACGCGCGCAAGCTCGAGGACGCCGGCTACGTCGAGTGCATCAAGTCGTTCGAGGGACGCGTGCCGAGGACGGAGTATCGGCTCACCGCCGCAGGGCGGCGCTCCCTCGAACGCTACCTGGATCACATGGAAGCCATCATCCGCGCCACGCGCGGACGCGCGTGAAGCGCAAGGAGCATTCGCATGACTCATGACTTTGCATTACAAAGTACTCGGCCGACCCGATTGCTCGAGCCGCCGCGTCACGTGGCGATCATCATGGACGGCAACGGGCGATGGGCCGCTGCACGCGGGCTCGATCGGCGCGACGGCCATCGTGCGGGCGCGGAAGCGCTGCGCAAGGTGCTCACCGCCGCACCGCCGCTCGGGGTCCGCACGCTGACGGTCTACGCATTCTCGGCCGACAACTGGCGCCGGCCGAAAGCCGAAGTCGGGTTTCTGCTCGATCTGTTCCGCGACACGCTGACCGAGCAGTTCCTGCGCTGTGTCGAGCAGGGCATCCGGGTGGAGTTCATCGGTCGACGCGACCGGCTTCCGCGAGCACTGGTGGCCGGCCTGGTGACGCTCGAGCGCGCCACGGCGCGGGCACGCCGCATCCGGCTGCGCGTGGCGCTCGACTACTCGTCGCGAGACGCGATCCTCGCCGCCGCCTCGGGATGGGCGGCGTCCGGTGAGGCCGCGGAACGGCCGCCACGCGACCTGTTCGCGCATTGGCTGGCACTCGCGGACGCGGCATCCGCGCGAGAAGCGCGCCTGCCGATGCAAGCCGCACCCGACGTCGACCTGTTGATCCGAACCGGCGGTGAGCGGCGCCTGAGCGACTTCCTGCTGTGGGAGTGCGCGTACGCGGAGCTGCACTTCACCGATCTTGCGTGGCCCGACTTCGGGGCCGATGCACTCGTCGAGGCCGTGCACGAGTACCGGGCTCGCGAGCGCCGCTTCGGAGGACTGGCATCGGCGGGCGAGGTCGCAAGCCCGGCCGCGCCGATCGCGCACGCTTCGCCCCGCCTCAAACTGGAGGACCGCCCGTGGAAGTCCTGATCGCCGCGGTGGCGCCGCTCGCGATGCTCGGCACGGCGGCGATGGTGCTTGCGGCGGTCGCGATCGCCGTGGTTTCGGCCTCCCAGGGTCGCCCGAGGTTGGCCGCCAAGTTCGGGCTCGGGGCGGCCGGGTTGCTCGGTGGCTACCTCGCGGTACTGGTCGGAGTGTCGCTCGCGAGCCCGGCGCGCACGTTCGCTCCCGGTGCGGAGTTCCACTTCGCGGAGTTCGATCCGCACTTCCACGTTCGAGTGCTCGATGCGAGGCGCGAGCCCGGCGCAGGCGGCGGCACGCGGCTGATCCTCGATCTCGCCGCGCGCAGCGACGCCGCTCGCGTCGAGCAGTGGCCGTCGTGGGTGAGGGTGAGGTTGCTGACCGAGGCGGGGGGAGCTCTGGACCCGGCGACCGTCGATGGCGTGGCGCCGCGGATCATGTCCGAGCATCCGGTGGTGTTCGACGGCGCAATCGCACCGCGCGAATCGATGCGCGTGCAACTCGCGTTCGAGCTGCCGTCGGGAGTGACCGTGGAGGCACTCACGATCGACGGTGATGCGTGGCCGAGTTGCTGGATGGTTGGCAACGACATCAGCTGGTTCCACAAGCCGGTGCGTCTGTTGCTGCCGCGAGGCTGAGGCGCACGTACCCGCCGTGCGAGTCAGCCGCACACGGCGCATCTGCTATAACTTCCGGGCTCGCCGTCGGCGGGCCCGGTGCGTTCGTGCCCGCGAGCGACCGCGATCTCCAGTGACCGAGGCCGCGCACCCGATGGAACAACTCGAATCCCAGCTCGATACCGCCGGTGACGAATTCAAGGCGAACGCCACACACCATCGTGCGCTTGCGGCGGAGCTGAAGCGCCACCTCGAAACCGTCAAGCAAGGTGGAGGCGCCGATCTGGTCAAGCGCCACACCGCGCGCGGCAAGCTGTTCGTCCGCGAACGCATCGAGAAGCTGCTCGATCCCGGTTCGGCGTTCCTCGAGCTGGCGCCGCTCGCCGCACAAGGGCTCTACGACGGCGACGCGCCGTGCGGCGGCATCGTCACCGGCATCGGGCAGGTGCAGGGTCGCACCGTCATGGTGGTCGCGAACGACGCCACCGTGAAGGGCGGCACCTACTACCCGATCACGGTCAAGAAGCATGTGCGCGCCCAGGAAGTGGCGCTCGAGAACCATCTGCCGTGCGTCTACCTGGTGGACTCAGGGGGAGCGTTCCTGCCGCTGCAGGCCGAGGTGTTCCCCGACCGCGACCATTTCGGGCGCATCTTCTACAACCAGGCGCGCATGTCGGCGATCGGCATTCCGCAGCTCGCCGTGGTGATGGGTTCGTGTACGGCGGGCGGCGCCTACGTGCCCGCGATGAGCGACGAAGCGGTGATCGTCAAGAACCAGGGCACCATCTTCCTGGCCGGCCCGCCGCTGGTGAAGGCGGCGACCGGCGAGGAAGTGACGGCCGAAGAGCTCGGCGGCGGTGACGTGCACACCCGCATCTCGGGCGTCGCCGATCACCTTGCGGACGACGACGCGCACGCGCTCGAGATCGCGCGCGATATCGTGGCGCATCTGGGCGGCGCGACGGCGACCCAGCCGCGCCTCGACCTGCGCGCACCGGAACCGCCCGCGTTCGATCCGCAGGAAATCTACGGCGTGCTGCCGCGAGATCTGCGCACGCCGTACGACGTGCGCGAGATCATCGCGCGGCTGGTCGACGGCTCGCGCTTCCACGAGTTCAAGTCGCGCTACGGCACCACACTCGTCACCGGCTTCGCGCACCTGCACGGCATCCCGGTCGGGATTCTCGCGAACCAGGGCGTGCTGTTCAGCGAGACCGCTCTCAAGGCCACGCACTTCATCGAGCTGGCCTCGCAGCGCGGCGTGCCGTTGCTGTTCCTGCAGAACATCAGCGGCTTCATGGTCGGCAAGCAATACGAGCATGGCGGCATCGCGAAGGACGGCGCAAAGATGGTGCACGCGGTCGCGAACGCGCCGGTGCCGAAGATCACGGTGGTGATCGGCGGCAGCTTCGGCGCCGGCAACTACGGCATGTGCGGGCGCGCCTATCAGCCGCGCTTCCTCTACATGTGGCCGAACAGCCGCATCAGCGTGATGGGCGGCGAGCAGGCCGCGAGTGTTCTCGCTCAGGTGAAGTCGGCGCAGCTCGAGGCCGCCGGCAAGAAGCTCTCGGCCGACGAGGAGCGCGCGATCATGCAACCCGTGCTGGAGAAATACGAGACCGAGGGCAGCCCCTACTATTCGAGTGCCCGGCTGTGGGACGACGGCGTGATCGATCCTGCCGAGACCCGCACGGTGCTCGCGCTGTCACTCGCCGCGGCACTCCACGCTCCGATCCCCGCCATGAAGTTCGGCGTCTTCCGGATGTAGGAGGAGAGTTCCGATGCACGGTGCGTCGAATGCCTTCCCAAAGTGCGGCGGGAAGACGGAAGCGGGACGGGTGCTCGACAAGGGTCACGAATCGACTCCGAACGCTCCGGAGTCGTGACCTCGCTCACGGTGGCGCTGGTGCTCGCTTCGGCGCTGCTGCATTCGATCTGGAACCTGTGGGCCAAGCAGATCGGCCCGACGCATCGAAGTACCACCGTGATGTGGGCGCTCACCGTCATCTCGGCGGTGCTCTACGCGCCGGCGGTGTGGCTGATCGCCGCGCGCGATGGAGCACGCGTCGAGCCCTCGGTGATCCCGTGGATCCTGGCGAGCGGCGCAATTCACGTCGGCTACTTCATCTTGCTGCTGCGCGGCTACGCGCACGCCGATCTGTCGGTGGTCTACCCGGTCGCGCGAGGTGTGGGACCCCTGCTGTCGGCGGTCGGTGCGGTGCTGCTGCTGCACGAGCCATTCGGCATGGCGCTCGCGATCGGTGGGGGGCTGGTGGCGCTCGGTATCGCGATCCTCACGCTCCGCCCGGGACTGTTCGTCGCCGCCTCGGCGGCGGAGCCGGCGGTGGCCTCGACGGGCGCATCCGGCCCGCCGGCGAGAGCAGCGTTCTCGCGCACCGCGATCGGCGTCGGCTACGGGCTCGCGACCGGTGCGACCATCGCCCTCTACACGCTGTGGGACGGCGCGAGCGTTCAGCGGCTGGCGCTCTCACCGCTGCTCTATTACTGGGGCGGTGAAGTGGTGCGCGTGGTGCTGCTCACCCCGTTCGCCCTGCGCGACCGCGCGGGCGTTGCGCGATTGTGGCGCGAGCAACGTGTCCGCGTCGTCGGGATCGCGACGCTCAGCCCACTCGCTTACATCCTGGTGCTGTTCGCTTACCGCCATGGTTCGATCAGCCGCATCGCGCCGATGCGCGAGGTGAGCATCCTGTTCGGCGCGTGGCTCGGGGCGCTGGTGCTGGGCGAGCGCGACCGGATGCGCCGTGTGATCGCGGCGCTCGCGTTCGCCACCGGCGTGGTTCTGCTCGCGCGCGGATAGCGGTCCCGCTAGCATGACGCCATGAGTTCCCCGCACTTGTTGCTGCGTTCGCGTCATACCGTGGTGGATGGCGCGGTGCTGGATGCGGTGGTGTGGGCCGTCGAGGGCACGATCGTGGCGGTGATTCCGCCCGACGATCCGGCCGCGCGTGGCGCCGAGGACCTCGGCGAGGCGTGGCTGATTCCCGGGCTCGTGGACTCGCACGTGCACGTGAACGAGCCCGGGCGCACCGACTGGGAGGGCTTCGCGACCGCGACTCGCGCGGCGGCATCCGGCGGAATCACCACCATCGTCGACATGCCGCTCAACAGTGTCCCCGCGACCACCTCGGCTGCGGCGCTCACCGCGAAGGTCGCCGCGGCGGAAGGCCAGTGCCAGGTCGACGTCGCGTTCTGGGGCGGCGTGGTGCCGGGCAACGCCTCCGAGTTGAAGGCACTCGCGCGTGCCGGAGTCGCCGGCTTCAAGGCGTTCCTGTCGCCTTCGGGCGTCGAGGAATTCCAGAACGTGAACCTCGCGGATCTGGCGGCGGCGGCACCCGCACTCGCCGCGATCGGTCTGCCTTTGCTGGTGCATGCCGAGGAGCCGTCGATCCTCGCCGACGCCGCATCGGTGTGGGAGGGTGCTGATCCTCGGCGCTACGCGACCTGGCTCGCCTCGCGTCCCAGTTCCGCCGAGACGCTCGCGCTCGCGGGGCTCGTGACCTACGCGCGCACGCATCGCATTCACGTGCACGTCGTTCATCTGGCGAGCGGCGACTTGTGGCCGGTGGTGCGCGATGCACGGGCGCGCGGCTGGCCGCTGAGTGCCGAGACCTGCCCGCACTATCTGACCTTCGCGGCCGAGGAGCTTCCCGATGGCGCGACCGAGTTCAAGTGCGCGCCGCCGATTCGCGAAGCCGCGCATCGCGAGGCACTGTGGCAGGGCCTGCGCGCCGGCGCGATCGAGATGGTCGCCTCCGATCATTCGCCGAGCCCGCCCGCGCTCAAGCATCGCGAATCCGGGGACTTTCGCGCGGCGTGGGGCGGTGTCGCGTCGCTCGAACTGTCGCTGCCGGCGGTGTGGACGGGGGCGCGGACGCGCGGCTTCGAGATGATCGATGTGGTGCGCTGGATGAGCGCGACTCCCGCCCGGCTCGCGGGCCTCGGCGAGCGCAAAGGGCGACTGGTGCCGGGCTACGACGCCGACTTCGTGGTGTTCGAGCCCGATAACGAGTTCGTGGTCGAGGGTACGCGACTTCATCAGCGGCATCCGCTCACGCCTTACGAGGGCCAGCGCCTGAGCGGCCGCGTGCGACGCACCTACGTCAGCGGCCATCTCGTGTTCGAAGACGGCCGCTTCGACGAGCCGCGCGGCGAACCTCTGCTGCGACTGGCAAGCGGCGGCGCGCTCGGCTAGCGTGCGTGCCCCATGGCCGCTTTCGATCGCACCACACTGATGCAGCTGCTCGAGGGCCTCGCGCGGCACTCCGCGCCGGGTCCCGGCATCACGCGTCTGGTCTACGACGACGCGTGGATCGATGCGCATCGATGGCTGTGCGCCGAGGCGCGTGCCGTGGGCCTCGAGGCTTCCGCGGATGCGGCCGGCAATCTGTTGTTCCACCCGCGCGAGTTGCGACCCGATCCGTCGAATCCGCCCCGCGCCCTGATGGTCGGATCGCATCTGGACTCGGTCCGCAATGGCGGCCGCTATGACGGCGCCTACGGCGTGATCGCGGGACTCATGCTGGCGGCCGAACATCGCGGCGGCGCGGGGCTTCCGGTGATCGGCTTCGTGACCTGCGAAGAAGAGCAGAGCCGGCTCGACGGACACATGCTCGGCGGTCGCTCGCTGCTCGGCGAGATCGAGAACTCGGTCCTCGATGTGGTGAAAGACGCCGACGGAGTGAGCTGGCGCCAGGCGCTCGAAGCCGCCCGCAAGGTCGGCTGCGCGGTCGCACTGGCCGAAGGGGCGCGCCCGTTTCCGCCGTTGGTGAGGCCAGCCGCACAGCTCGAGCTTCATATCGAGCAGGGCCCGGTTCTCGAGACCAGCGGGGAGCTGCTCGGCGTCGTCGAGCGGATCGCCGGCTACCGACGCGTACGCGCACGATTCGAGGGTGACGCTCGCCACTCTGGGACCACTCCGATGTCTCTGAGGCGCGACGCCCTCGCGGCCGCCGCCGAACTGGTGCTCGAGACCGAGTCGCTCGCCAGAGACGCCGGTGCGCCGGCAGTCGCGACTGCCGGCAACGCGCGGGTCTCGCCCGGTCTCTACAACGTGGTGCCGGGTGCGTGCGAACTGTGGCTCGAGGTGCGCCATTCCGAGCTGTCCCGCCTCGACGCCCTGCAGGCGGAACTCGAGCGTCGCGCGCGCGCGATCGCGGCGCGGCGCGGACTCTCGCTGACGCTCGAGACCCTCACTCAACAGGCGCCGACCGAGTTGTCGCTTTCGCTGGCCGCATCCGCTCGGCAGCTTGCGACCGAGCGCGCGGTGAGCCATCGCGTCATGGTGAGCGGCGCGGCGCACGACACCATGGAGTTCGCGCGTGCCGGCATTCCGGCGCTGCTGCTGTTCGTGCCGAGCCACGGTGGCATCAGCCACTCGCCGGACGAGTTCAGCGAACCGGATGAGCTGTGGGCCGGGCTCGAGTTCGCGAGCGAGCTGCTGACCCGGTGGCGCAAGGAGGTGGCATGACGCTCGAACAGTTGAGTGCCCTGCCGCCGGCCGAGCTGGCGGCGCAGTTCGAGCGCTGCTGCGGAGCGCGGCGCTGGGTGCGCATGATGTGCATGGGTCGCCCGTTTCGAAGCCTCGAGGCGCTCCACGAAGCGTCGGATCGAGCCTCCGACTCGCTCACGCCGACCGACTGGCGTGAGGCGTTCACGCACCACCCGCGAATCGGAGACGTCGCGGCACTGCGCGAGAAGTTCGCAACCACCTCCGTGTGGGCGGGCGCCGAGCAGGCGGGAGCCGCGGCCGCCAGCGAAGCCACGCTGCACGCCCTTGCACAGGGCAACCGTGAATACGAACAGCGCTTCGGCTACCTTTTCATCGTGTGCGCGACCGGGCGCAGCGCCGACGAGATGCTCTCGATGCTGAGCATGCGGCTCGGCAACGCGGCGAGCGAAGAATTCACGATCGCGATCGAAGAGCAGCGCAAGATCATGCGGCTGCGGCTCGACAAAATGATCGAAAAGGGGACCTCATGAGCGCGATCACGACCCATGTGCTCGACCTGGCGCTCGGTCGCCCCGCGGCCGGCCTGCAGGTACGACTCGACAAGTACCGCGACGGGGACTGGATCGAAGCGGCTCGCGGCGCCACCGATGCCGACGGCCGACTCAAGGACCTGCTGACCGAGGGCGAGCGCCCCGCGACCGGCAGCTGGCGCATCACGTTCGTGATCGGAGACTACTTTCGGAGCTTCGGCATGATGTCGTTCTACAGCGAGATCCCGATCGTGTTCGAAGTGCGCGACGCCGATCAGCACTATCACGTGCCGCTGCTGGTGAGCCCGTTCGGCTATTCGACGTATCGGGGCAGCTGAAGTGACTCCGTACGACTGGCTCAATCTGCTGCTGCGCTGGTCCCATCTGATCGCCGGAATCGCATGGATCGGCAGCTCGTTCTACTTCATCTGGCTCGACGGCTCGCTCGAGAAACCCGCCGAACCTCGCGAGGGCGTCGAGGGCGAAATCTGGATGGTGCACAGCGGCGGCTTCTATCACGTGGAGCGACGGCGTCTCGGCCCGAATGAGATTCCGCCGGTGCTGCACTGGTTCAAGTGGGAAGCCGCGATCACCTGGATGACGGGTGTGGCGCTGCTGATTGTCGTCTACTACCTGACCGGCGGTGTGTATCTGCTCGATCCTCGCGTCTCGGGGATTGACGCGCGCACCGGTGTGATCATCGGTGTCGCGACGCTGATCGGCGGCTGGTTCGTCTACGACCTGCTGTGGCGCTCGCCGCTCGGGCGCATCGGCTGGCCGGCAACGGCGATCTCGTTCGCGCTGCTCGGCGGCGTGACCTACGCGATGTGCCATCTGCTGAGCGGTCGCGCGGCGTTCCTGCACGTCGGTGCGCTGATGGGCTCGATCATGGTGGCGAACGTGTGGGGCGTGATCCTGCCTTCGCAGACCGCGATGCTCGAGGCCACCCGGGCCGGACGGCCCGCCGATCAGGAACACTCGAGGGCCGCCAAACGCCGTTCCGTCCACAACAGCTACATGACGTTTCCGGTGCTGTTCATCATGTTGAGCAATCACTTTGCCGGCACCTACGGCCACGCGCTCAACTGGGTGGTGCTGTGCCTTCTGATCGTGTTCGGGGCGTCGGTGCGGCATCTGATGATCGGCAGCCGTGCCACTCGCGCATGGGCGATGGCGTCGACCGCGGTCTCGCTCGGCATCGTGCTGGTGATGACGGCGCCACCGGCGCGCGCACGCGGTGCCCGGGCGAGTGGTGCCCCGCCGAGCTTCTCCGAGGTGAAGAACGTGGTGCATTCGCGCTGCGTCTATTGCCACTCGTCGAATCCGGTCGAGCCTACGTTCGGGCCCGCGCCCGGCGGCGTGAGCTTCGACGACCCCGCGAGCATCGTGAAGTTCGCGGAACGTATTCGCGTGCGCGCCGTCGAGACGCAGACCATGCCGCTCGCGAACCAGACCGGCATGACGCCGCAAGAGCGTGACCTGCTCGCGCGCTGGATCGCCCACGGCGCGCACGGGGAGTAGTCGCGTGCGAGTGCTGGTCGTCGGCGGGACCGGCTTCATCGGGCCGCACGTGGTCAAGGCACTGGTCGGCGGCGGCCACGAAGTCGCGGTGCTGCATCGCGGCAATCATCCCGACGTGCTGCCCGCGGGCGTGCACGGCATCGAGTGCGCGGATACGAGCCGCGCCGGTCGGGCGGGACTGCTCGCGGCATTGCCGCAGATCCGCGCGTTCGCGCCCGATGTCGTGGTCGACATGATCCTGATGCTCGAGCGCGACGCCGAAATCGTCATCGACGCGTTCGCAGGGCACGCGCGGCGCCTGGTGCTGGTCAGCAGCATGGACGTCTACCGCGCGTTCGGTCAGGTCCTCGGCGTCGAGAGCGGGCCGCCTGGATCACTGCCGATCACCGAGGACTCGCCCCTGCGTGAGCGGCTCTATCCGTATCGTGGCGAATCGCCGCGCGCGGCGGATGACCCACAGCACTGGCGTGACGACTACGACAAGATACCGGTCGAGCGAGTCGCGTTCTCGCGGCCCGAGCTCGAAGCGGCCGTGGTGCGGCTGCCTCGCGTCTATGGTCCGGGGGATGCGCAACGCCGGCTGTTCAGCTACGTGCGGCCGATGGCCGATCGGCGCCCGCTGCTGCTCATGGATCGCGCACTCGCGAGGTGGCGATGGACTCGCGCTTATGTGGAGAACGTCGCGCACGCGATCGCGCTCGCGGCGACGCACGAGCGAGCGGCGGGTCGCACCTACAACGTGGCGGAAGCCGAGACCACGAGCGAAGCGACGTGGGTGACGAGCATCGGACGCGTGCTCGGGTGGTCGGGGCGAGTGGTCGAGGCGGAGGCCGCAGCACTTCCCGAGCACCTTCGATTCGATGGCGACGCCAGCCATGACATCTCGGTCGACGGCTCGCGGATTCGCCGCGAACTGGGATACGTCGAGCCGGTCGGGTGGGAAGACGGCATACGTCGAACGGCCGAATGGGAACTCGCGAATCCGCTTCGAGCCGATGACGCGCTGCGCGCCGAGTACGCAGCGGAGGATGCAGCGGCTGCACTGCTGCGCTGAGCCGGCGCCCTCAGTCGATCTGCAGGCGCTCGATCCGCTTGTCGGGCACCAGCCACATGACCGCCACCAGCGCGTAGAGCGACAGCGCGATCCACGGCTTGATCCATGCCGCCGGGATCGCGACCAGATAGATGGCCACCGAGATCTTGCCCTTGAAGTCGCGGCCGATCGCCCGCGCCAGGTGCGAGTCGCCGCCGTGACGGGTGAGCAGCGCGCGCACCAGGAGGTAGTAGGCGACCCCCGACATCGCGAGCACCACGCCATAGAGCGCCACCGGATCGAGCGCGAAGTGGTTCTCGCCCATCCACGCGGTGGTGAACGGCATCAGCGAGAGCCAGAACAGCAGGTGCATGTTCGCCCACAGGATGCGGCCGTCGACGTGCTTCACCGCCTGCATGAGGTGGTGATGGTTGTTCCAGTAGATGCCGACGTTCACGAAGCTCAGCACATAGCTCAACAGCACCGGCCACAACTCGCCGATCGCGCGAAAGTGCGGGACGTGCGGGACCTTGAGCTCGAGCACCATGATCGTGATGATGATCGCGATCACTCCGTCGCTGAACGCTTCGAGGCGGCCCTTGTGCATCAGGCGTCCCGGCCCTTCAGCATCTTGACGAAGCTGCGGCCATGAAACTCTTCGAGTGTCACGCCGGTCGCGAGTGCTTCGTCTTCGGTGATCGCGCCGCACGACAGCCCGCGCAGGAAGAAGTTGAGCAGGCCCTGGCCGGTCGCTGCGTCGTCGAACACCTGCCCGAGCAGGGTGGCCTGCGCCGCCTTGTCGACGAAGGCTCGCAGTCGTGCCGCGGCCTCGGCGCGTGACTCGAGGAAGAACGAGAACACCGCGGCGTAGCGCGAAGGCAGCTGCGCGGGGTTCAGATCCCAGCCCTGGTAGTAGGCGTGGCGCAGGGAACTGCGGACGTCGTCGAAGTGCACGCGCCAGCCGTGATGGACGGCGCGGCGGTTCTCGTCGAGCTGCTTCGAGGTCAGCGACTGGCCGGCGGCGGCGCGGTGCGGACCGACCGGCATCACCGTGGTCGCGCCGTCGGACAGCGTCACGCCGGTCCCGGCGAGACTCACCTGCATGACGTGGCGCGCAAAGTCGCAGGCCGGATGCTGCGGCTGCTGATGGCGCGCGGTGATGTTGCAGTTCGCGGTGTAGTCGTAGGTGCCGAAGTGAGCGCCGCGCACGCGACCGCCGGCCGCGGCGATCAGCGCCGGCAGTGCCACGCGCCGCTCGGCGTCGAAGATGCTGAGCGTGGTCTCGACCATCAGCTCGATCGGGATCGATCCCGCGACGAGCCCGTGTTCGCGTTCGATGATCGCGAGCATGCCGACAAACGCCTCGACCTGAGCGGGCGAGGTGATCTTCGGCAGCGTCACGCAGAAGTTCGACGGCAGCTTGCCGCCGCTTTGCGCCAGCAGGGTGCTCAGGAAGAGGTCGAGGGTGCGAATCGATCGCAGGTGCAGCTCCTCGGTGTACGGCTTGATCCGAATGCCGATCGCGCCGGGCAGCAGTTGCTCCTGCATGCCGCGCGCGACTTCTTCGCCGTTGCGGACTGCGTCGTGGTCCTCCTCGGCGTCGGGACGGAAGCCGTAGCCGTCCTCGAAGTCGATGCGGAAGTCCTCGATCGGATCGTGCTCGAGCTTGGCTCTTACGCGCTCGTAGACCGTGCGTTGAAAGGCCGAGTCGCCTTCGAGGCCGACCGCTCTCGCGAGCGTCGCCGCGTCGGGCGCGTACTCCTCGAGCGTGCGAACCGCGACCGCTCCGAGCTTGCGTGTGGTGTCGGCGGTGAACAGTTGCGCGCCGCCGTAGACGGTGTGCACGGGCTGGCGGTCGAGCCGGTCGCCGGGATACATTGCCGCGAACTTCTGATTGGCCTCGGCGAGCCGCGCGAGCAGGTCGCGCGAGTGCTCGGGTCGAATCACGGTGCGCATGGCATCTCCTCAAACGGTTGAGCCGCGCACACTACAACAGGGGAGCCGTCATGCCGCAGTCGGGCCTCGTCACGAGCCGCGCCGTCGTCGCTCGCAACTTCGCGATCCTTCCGCCCGACGGAATTCCCGAGAGCACGCTGCCCGGCTGGGAGCAGACCGCGGTCCGAATCCTGACCGCGCCCGCGATGGGTGCGCGCTTCGCTCAGTACCGGCTCGATCTGCAGCCGAAGGGCGGCGGTCATCACATTCTGGATGCCGGTATCGAGGCGTTCTTCTATGTGATCTCGGGAAACGTCGAGCTGACGGTGGGCGGCCGCCAGCACTCGCTCGCACCCGGCGGCTTCGCATTCCTCGCGCCCGGCTCCTCATTCGAGCTGCGCGCGCGCGACGCGGCGGCTGTGACGTGGATCAAGAAGCGCTATCAGCCGCACGCAGGGCTCGCGGCACATGAAGTAGTCGGCAATGAGCACGACATGAAGGGTGAGGTCTTCAACGGGTTCACCGAACTGCTGCTGAAGAAGCTGCTGCCAGTGGAACCGTCGTTCGACATGGAGATGAACATCTTCACGTTTCCTCCCGGGTTCTCACTCGGCGTGACGGAGACTCACGTCATGGAGCACGGCCTCGTGATGCTCGAAGGGCAGGGGCTCTACTACCTGGGCGACACATGGCGCGAGGTGAAGGCGGGTGACTTCATCTGGATGGGGCCCTACTGCCCGCAGTCGTTCTATGCCACCGGGAGTGCCCCGTCGAGATACCTCTACTACAAGGATGTGAACCGGGATGTCGCGTTGTAGGGGAGAAGGACTATTGAGCTCGAGCCACGGCGAAGGCTTCGAGCGCGCCGTGTCCGATCGACTCCAACCACGCCTCGATGTTGATCGTCCGAACGTCTTTCGTGAACACCGCACCTTCAGAACTTGGCGGAAGTGGGCCCGCCCTGAGCACTCTCGCAAAGATCCTTCCGAGCTGAGGGATCTGATCCTCGTCGAGCGTGAGTTCGAATTCCGCTTCGTTTCCGCTCGCCACCGTTCGAACCGAGATACTGAGATTCCAGTTCGGCGCGATGCCGCGAGCACCCACTCCCTGCAGTGTTGCAAGCGAATCAAGCAGGCTGCGGACCTCCGAATGAGTGATCCCGAACGTCCGGTTGGGGACCGAGAAGTCGCTGCGATAGCTGACGAACGGCGCTGCCCGCGAGAGAAACCAGCCTGTTCCCCCTTCGACCGCCTTGAGAAGCGACGTCACGATCAGCGTTCGGGCGCGTCGTGTGGGGCTCGACGGATCGTTCAGCGGCGTGAACTTGATCGCGACGCTTCCGAGCTCCGAGTCGGCGATCGTCGAACCCGTGCCAAGGACTTGCGGCCGGACTTCGCGGCGTACTCCCGAAGCCGTTCGCGCCGACTTCAGGATCCGTCGAAGTCGCTGAACCGTTTCCGCGTCGGCCAACAGCAATCCACTCCTGCCGTCGACCAATCGGTAGGCAGGCCGCGGCTCGCCGGCCCACACCGGCATCAGCGATCGGCACAGAAACGCGATGCAACGGACGGGTCGGCCCGAATCGGGCCCGGGGCGCAAGTCCGGGGGTCGGCGACTCCAGAAGGAGACCACCGAGTCCTCGCGTTGCGCGGCGAACAGCTGCAGCGTCGACTCCGCTTCGACCGCCCGAAAGCCTGCGAGATGCTCGGTCACGCGCAGAACCGCGTCCCGTCGAGTCGGAAAGTCCGGCAGGGTCAACTCTCCGATCGCAATTTGGTCCGCAGCGAGCGACAACCTCCGCAGATCCGCATCTGCCGCGAGATGTTCGGCCGTGTCGAGCCACCTCCGTTCCTCTTCGACCGCCTGCGCGGCCCGCTCGGCGTGGTCCCGTCGTAGCTGTCGGATTCCGGGGCCGAGCAAGTCATCGAACTCCCTGCGCATTCTTCGAAGCGCGCGTGTCCAGGAACTCGACTCCTGCCGGAAGTAGTCACGTAGCGAGTCCGCGTGCATCCAGCGGAGGCGTTCAAAGCTGATCCACTCCTGACCATTCGCCGACCGCACGCCCGCAGAGATCCATCGCGCGCCGACAACCGGGCCGGGGAGCGCGGTGCGTCCCCACTGCGCGACGTGGGCATCCTCTCCGGTGCCACACAGCAGGAAGAGTGGCGTCGGGCGCCAGCGCACTCGCAGTTCCCGGCCCGGGCGAACTTCTCCGTTGAAGACTTCGTCTACCCGAACTCGGCAACCCGGCGGGTGGCGATTCACCCCGATCGAGTCGGACTCGAGCACCGTGCCGGCGACGAGGTCGTAGCCCTCGCTCACGATCATCTCTTCGGGCGACCGCGAGTCGAACAACTGCTCCCAGATGGGCTCGTTGTCTCCGTGGTACGGAATTCGGAAGCGTGACGCCGCGGGGCGGGGGTCCGAGTTCGGAGTCGCGCACTCGGACCGGAACCAGTACTGAAAGCAGTATTCCCAGGGCCCAGCGGCGTTCAGCCTCGCCGCCCGAGCAGAGTCGATATCGACATGCAGCCGCACGAAGCCCAAGCCTTCGGTCTGTTCATGGAACTCGATCGGACCTGCGCCAGGGACTCCGAGTGGATGCGCGTTCGCCCAGAATGGCGATTCGATCCGGGGAGCACGCTTCGCGCTTGCGGGCATCGACAGGAGCAGCGGCATGGAAACGACGGTGAAACACAGGAGGCATCGCATGCGCGGGTTATCGGAACCGGCACCGTCGATCTTTGCCTCGGTGAGGCCGAGAGTTCAGCACCGAAATCGGGGCGCGGCCAGCGAAAACAGCACAGGCCGAAAGAATTTCGACCGGAACAGGCGGTCTGGCTGACCTGGATCACCTCCCCTCGTCTGTGGCGGTGCGAGTCTCAAACCCTCATCGCGCGTGGCTCACGTTCCTGCTACTCGCGCTCGCCGGCGGTGGTTCCGACGATCCCATTCGCCCATCGCCGACCGATCCGATTGGAGTCGTGTGGAGTGAGATCGGTCCGCAGTCGGCGATGGCGACCTCGCCCTGCCCGGCTGCCGATTGCTTCGGCATGGGCGATCCGTGCCTGGTCCGCGACTGAGCGAGCGGCGCGCTGCGACTCTTCTACCTGAGCTATCGCGACACAGGCTTCGTCGAGCCGGCGATCGGCATGATGACGGCGTTCGATGCCGAGGGCCGTTCGTAGTCTCGCTCCGGCGCACCGATCTATCGCCCGACGACGGCGTCGCGTGGACACGCATGGGAAACGGTCCGGTGCTCAGCCCGGTGCTCGGAAGTTGGAACAGCCTGCGCGTGCTTTCGCCCGACGCGATCGAGCTTCCGGACGGATCGCTCGTGATGGCGGCTTGCGGTCAGGCGAACGCAGGGTCGGGCGTGCCCGCGGGCTCGATCGGGTTCTGGAGGTCGCCTTAGAAGGGTTGGAGCAGCTACATTCCGTCAATGCCCCGCACCGCTCCGGCCGCTTCTCGCTCTCGCCCATTGCCCCGTCGCTCGTCTGAGTCCGGTGCGACGCGCTCCATCGGCACCTCGATCCCCAAGCTCGAAGCCTACGAGAAGGTCACCGGCCGGGCGCTCTACCTGGACGACGTTGCCGCGCCGGGAGCGCTGCACGGGCGCACCGTGCGCTCCACGATCGCTCGCGGACGAACCAAGAAGATCACGCTCGATCCCGCGTTCGACTGGAGCGGTGTCACGGTCGCCGACTGGCGCGACATTCCGGGTGAGAACCTGGTCGCGCTGATCGTGGACGATCAGCCGCTGCTGGTCGTGGACGAGGTGAGGCACGCCGAGGAGCCGATACTGCTGCTCGCGCACGAGAGTGCCGAGCGCGTGGAGGCAGCGTTGCGCGCGGTGTCGATCGAATACGAACCGCTGGAGCCGGTGCTCACGGTGGAGGACTCGCTCGCGCGCAAGCACGTGATCTTTGGCGACGACAACGTATTCAAGGAGATCGTGATCGCGCGCGGTGATCTCGATGCTGCGTTCCGCACACCCGGCGCGATCGTGGTCGAAGGCACGTACCGCTGCGGTCATCAGGAGCAGCTCTACATCGAGAACAACGCGATGCTCGCCGAGCGCCTGCCGGATGGCGGGCTCTACGTGCGCGGCTCGCTTCAGTGCCCCTACTACGTGCACAAGGCGCTGTGCCGCGCGTTCGCACTCGCCGGTGATCAGGTGCGCGTCGCGCAGACCGTCACGGGCGGCGGATTCGGCGGCAAGGAGGAGTACCCGAGCATCATCGCGGCGCACGCCTCGTTGCTGGCGTGGAAGAGCGGGCGTCCGGTCAAGATCGTCTACGACCGCCTCGAAGACATCGCGGCGACCACCAAGCGGCACCCGGCCGTGATCCGCTGTCGCACCGCGGTCGCGAGCGACGGCCGGTTGCTCGGTACCGACATGGACGTGGTGATGGATGGCGGTGCCTACGTGACGCTCTCGCCGGTGGTGTTGTCGCGTGGTGCCATTCACGCTGGCGGTCCTTACCGTCACCCGGCGATCCGGATCCGCGCGCGCGCGGTTGCAACCAACACGCCCCCGAACGGTGCGTTCCGTGGCTTCGGCGCGCCGCAGACCGAGTTCGCGATGGAGCGACACCTGGATGCGATCGCCGAGCGACTCTCGCTCGATCCGGTCGAGCTGCGTCGCCGAAACGCGGTGGTGATCGGAGACGTCACACCGACCGGCCAGGTGCTCGAAGAGAGCGTGAGTGCTCACGAGGTGCTCGAGCAGACTGCGGCACACGCCGGCTGGAAGGCCAAGCGTCGCGACTTCCCGCGTGCCAACGCCGCGGCGGCGCGAGCGGAGCGTCGCGGGGCAAAGAGTCGTCGCTTGCGTCGCGGCATCGGGATGTCGCTCGTCTATCACGGCGCCGGCTTCACCGGCAGCGGCGAGGTGAGGCTCGCCTCGCGCGCCGCGATGGATCTGACGGCGGACGGACGACCGCGCGTGCTGGCGGGAAGCACCGAGATCGGTCAGGGCACCAATACGATCTTCGCGCAGTTCGCGGCCGACGCGCTCGGCGTGAGTCCGCAACTGGTGGTGATCGAGAACCCCGACACTGCGAGGGTGCCCGACAGTGGACCGACGGTCGCCTCGCGCACGCTCATGGTGGTGGGTGGGTTGGTGGAGCGTTGCGCACGCGGGATGCGCTCGAAGCTCGGCGACTACGCCGGCGACGAGGGCTTTCGCCGCGCGGCGAAACGACACCTCACCGCGCACGGCGCGCTGCGCGTCGAAGAGGAGTACTTGAAGCCCCCCAAGATCCGCTGGAGCGACGAGAACTACACCGGCGACGCGTATGGCGTGTTCGGCTACGCAGCGTGCAGTGTCGAGGTCGAGGTCGATCTCGACACCGGAGAGGTCCAGGTGCTGAACGTGGTCACCGCCCAGGACATCGGAAAGGCGATCCATCCGGTGCTCTGCGAAGGGCAGATCGAGGGCGGAACACTGCAAGCACTCGGCTGGGCATTGACCGAGGAAGTGCGGTGGCGCGACGGCCGGGTGTGGAATCACCAGCTCACGAACTACATCATTCCGACTTCGATGGACGCGCCGCCCATCCACACGCTGCTGGTCGAGAATCCGTACTCGCACGGACCGCAAGGCGCCAAGGGCGTCGGCGAGATGCCGATGGACGGGCCGGCGCCGGCAGTGCTGGCTGCGATCGCGCACGCGACCGGCGTGTGGCTCGATGAGATTCCGGCGACCCCCGAGCGGGTGCTGCGCGCGCTGCGAGCCACGGAGCGCGTGAAGTGACTCCGCCTCGCGGCACCAGGCCCGTGGCCGGCGCGCCGCGCACGACCCTCACCTTCACCGTCAACGGGCGCTCGCGCCGAGTGAACGTGCCACCCATGAAGCGCCTGCTCGACGTGCTGCGCGAAGACCTGGCGCTTACTGGCAGCAAGGAAGGTTGCGGCGAAGGCGAGTGCGGTGCGTGCAGCGTGCTGCTCAACGGCGCGCCGGTGAACTCGTGTCTGGTGCCGGCGGTCCAGTGCCAGGGGGCCAGGATCGTCACGGTCGAAGGCCTCGCGAAGGGGCCCAGGCTCACGGCACTCCAGCAGGCGTTCGTCACCATGGGTGGCGCTCAGTGCGGCATCTGCACGCCCGGCATGCTGGTGAGCGCCTCCGCACTGCTCGCCCAATCGAAGGGACGCGTGCCGAGCGCCGATCAGGTGCGCGAAGCACTGGCCGGCAATCTGTGCCGCTGCACCGGCTACGAAAAGATCATCGACGCGGTGCGTGCCGCCGCCACGCTCAAGACGGCGAAGCCCGCACGCGCGACGCCCGCAAGCGCGAAGCCTGCGCGCAAGGTATCGCCCGCTCGTCGCAAGAGCCGTGTGCGGTGAAAGCGCCGCTCTCGCAGCTCGAAGTCGTTCGCCCGCGCGATCTCGATCACGCCCTGCAGTCGCTCGCTGTCGACGACCCCGAGCTGCGACCGCTGCCGCTCGCGGGCGGCACCGACCTGTTCGTCTATCTGAACGCCGGCACGCTCGAAGCGCGGCGCTACCTCGACCTGTCGTCGCTGCGCGGGCTGCGTGGTGTGCGGGTGGGACGCGCGGCGGTCACGATCGGCGCGCTCGCGACCTTCCGACAGCTCCGCGAGCATCGCGAGATCCGGCGCCGATTGCCATCGCTGGCAGCCGCAGCGCGTGAAGTCGGAGCGTGGCAGATTCAGGAACGCGCGACGATCGCCGGCAACATCGCGAACGCCTCACCGGCCGGCGACTCGCTCCCGGTGCTGCTCGCGCACGACGCGCTGGTGCAGGTGCGCTCGGTTCGTGGCGACCGTACGCTGGCGCTCGACGACTTCTACCTCGGCTATCGCCGGCTCGCGCTGGCGGCGGACGAGTTGATCGTCGCGGTCATCATTCCATGGTCGCCACCACGCGCGCGTGCGTTCTTTCGCAAGGTCGGCACGCGGCGCGCCCAGAGTATCTCCAAGGTCGTGGTCGCAACGTTGCTGCGGCGCGGTCGCAATGGTGCGTTCGACCACGTGCGGATCGCCTACGGCAGCATGGCGCCGGTTCCGAAGCGTGCGCGTGCCGCCGAGCAGGCGCTGCTCGGGACTCGCGGTCGCGCCGCCGACATCGCGGCCGCTCGCACGGCGCTGGCGCGCGACCTCACACCGATCGACGACATCCGTTCCGAGAGCGACTACCGTATGGAAGTCGCCGGAAACGTGCTCGAGCAGTGCGTGCGCGTGGAGAACGGCGGGCGCTGATCTATGCTGCGTCGTCCGCGAGGAGCCCCGATGTCACTGGTGGAAGTCGAACGCAAGGGCCCGGTCGCCCGGGTGTGGTTCAACCGGCCCGAACTCCACAACGCCCTGTCGCCCGAAGTGGGCGCCGAGCTGGCGAAGCTCGTGCACGACCTGGAGCACGATGACGAGGTCCGCGTCGTGGTGCTCGGCGGCCGCGGGCCGTCGTTCTGCGCCGGCGCCGACATCGGCGCGATGAAGGCGTCGGCCGACGCGAGCTTCGACCAGAATCTCGCCGAGGCCGAGAAGCTCGCCGGCACCTTTGCAGCACTCGCAGACTTCCCCAAGCCGGTAGTGGGGCGCGTCCATGGTGGCGTGTATGGCGGCGGCGTCGGCTTCGTGTGCGCATGCGACATCGTGGTGGCGAGTGACGATGCGAAGTTCGGACTCACCGAAGTGCGGCTCGGTATCCTGCCCGGGATCATCAGCCCCTACGTCATTCGACGCCTGGGCGATCGCATCGCGCGCGAGCTGATGCTGACCGGTGAACGCTTCGATGCCGCGACCGCGCTGCGCCTGGGACTCGTCAACTACTTGGTCCCGTTGGCCGAACTCGACGCTCGTGTCGACGAACGGGTCGGCGAGCTGCTGAAAGGCGGCCCCGGCGCGCAGAAGCGAATCAAGATGCTGCTCGAGCTGTGGGCGGACTCGTCGTGGGAGGAATACCGCGCGGCACTGCCTCGCACGCTCGCCGAAGTGCGCTCGGGTGCCGAAGCGAAAGACGGCCTCGCCGCGTTCTTCGAGAAGCGCAAGCCCCGCTGGATGGGGCAGGAGTGAGCGCGCCGATTCGCTCGGTGCTGATCGCCAACCGCGGCGAGATTGCGTGCCGCATCGCCTCGACGCTGCGCGAGATGGGAATCCGCTCGATCGCGGTGTGTTCCGAGGCGGACCGCGGTGCGCGCCACACCCGGGTCGCGAATGAGGTGCGAGTCATCGGCCCGGCCGAACCGCGAGCTTCGTACTTGAACATCGAGGCGCTGATCGCCGCCGCGCGCGATTCGGGCGCCGACGCGATCCATCCGGGCTACGGCTTCCTGGCTGAGAACGCGGCATTTGCCGAGGCGGTGGAGGCAGCCGGGCTCGTCTTCATCGGTCCGACCGCGGCACAGATTCGCGCGATGGGCGACAAGCGAGCGGCGCGAGCACTCGCGATCCGCGCCGGGGTGCCGGTGGTGCCGGGCGCCGAAGGGGCCGATGCGGACGCGCTGGTGGCGGCCGCCCTCAAGATCGGTTGGCCGGTGATGGTCAAAGCCGCGCTCGGCGGCGGCGGCAAGGGCATGCGTGCGGTGAGCGACGCGGACGGCCTGCGCGAGGCGATCGAGAGCGCGCAGCGGCTCGCGGCCGCGGCCTTCGGAGACTCAGCGATCTATCTGGAAAAGCGGCTCGAACGCGCTCGCCACATCGAAGTGCAGGTGCTCGGTGACGGCAATGGGCGCGCGATCCACCTGTGGGAGCGTGAGTGTTCACTGCAACGCCGCCACCAGAAGGTGATCGAAGAGTGTCCGTCGACTGCGGTGGGCGACGCACTGCGCGAACGCATGACCCACGCGGCGGTGGCGCTCGCCAGGGAAGTCGACTATCGGGGCGCCGGTACGCTCGAGTTCCTGCTGGCGCCCGACGGCGCGTTCTACTTTCTCGAGATGAACACGCGCCTGCAGGTCGAACACCCAGTCACCGAACTCGTGACGGGTCTCGACCTGGTGCGGCTGCAACTCGAAGTCGCGGCCACCGGCAAGCTCCCGATCTCTCAGAATGACGTGCCGCGCAACGGCCATGCGATCGAGGCGCGCGTGTACGCCGAAGATGCGGCGCGCGGATTTCTGCCGCAGGCGGGGGAACTGGCGCGTGTGCGCTGGCCGCGCGCACCGTTCGTGCGCGTGGACACCGGGGTCGAGAGTGGCGACAGGGTGCCGGTCCACTACGACCCGATTCTCGCCAAGGTGATCGCGTGGGGGCCGACTCGCGAACGCGCGCTCGACCGATTGACCCACGCGCTCGACGAGAGCCTGGCGCATGGAGTGATCACCAACCTGCCGTTCCTGCGTGCGCTCACGCGGGCGGACCAGGTGCGGCGGGCTGCGTTCGACACCGAGTGGATCGAGCGCGAGTTCCTGGCCGGCTTCGCCGCGCTTGCCGCGGCTCCGGCGCCGGAACTCGCGCTGATCGCGGCGGCGCTCTCGGATGCCGGCGCGCTCGGTGGAGTGACTGTAGCGGCCGCGACGAATGGCGGCGCTTCGAATGCCGACGAGCCCGCGACGGCTTCACCCTACGCGGCACTCGGCGCCTGGCGTCATCCGGGGCTAGGCTGATGCGCTCGAACTGGCGGGATGGCGAACGCTCGCGCGCGGTCGAGCTCGCAGCACTCGGACCGGGGCGGTGGCGTGCCACCGTCGATGGCGCGCCGATCGAAGTGACGGTCGAGCCGCTCGGTGACGATCGCTGGAAGCTGATTTCGGAGGCCGGCTCGATCGCCGTCGAGGTCACCCGTGTGGGTGCGCGGCGCTTCGTACGGCTCGCCGAACTCGACTTCGTGCTCGAGCGCGAGGTGGCCGGCCGCAAGCGCAGCGGCGGAACCGCGTCGGGCAGCCTCGAAGCGCCGATGCCTGGTGTCGTCACGCGCGTGCTCGTGAAGGTCGGCGAAACGGTCAGCAAGGCTCAGCCGCTGCTGGCGATCGAGGCCATGAAGATGGAGCACGTGATCCGTGCGCCGCACGCCGGCGTCGTGAAGACGATTGCGGCTCGGGTCGGCGAAATGGTTCAGAGCGGCCGAGCGCTGGTCGAACTCGACGGTTCGGCCTGAGCATGCCAGCGACCACGACGCCGTCCGCGACTCGCACCGCCCTGCTCACCGTCGGGCTGCTGGCGGTCGCGATCACACTCTGGACGCTCCGCGACGTGCTGATGCTGGTCGGTTTCGCGGCGCTCATCGCCTACGTGCTGGACCCGGTCGTGATTGCGATCGAGCGGATCCGCATGCGAGGCACAGGGCCCTCGCGGCGCTTCGCGGCCGCCGCGGTGATGCTGCTGCTGGTGGTGGGCGGCGGACTCACGCTCGCGTTCGCGATTCCACGACTGATTTCGGAAGTGAGCGACCTGCTCCAACGGCTCCCGACCGCACTGCAGCGACTGGTTGCGACCATCAACTACATGGCGGCACACAATCCCACCATCGATGCGCTCAAGCCGGACAATCGTCCGCTGATCGATCTCGAGACGTTGCTGTCCGAGGCCGGGACCCTGGCGGTTGCGACGCTGCGTGGCCTGGTCGGCAATCTGGGCGGCGTGCTGGGCCTGGCACTCACGCCGATGCTCGCCTACTACCTGCTCGCCGAAGCCGATGACGTGCACACCAGTGCGATGGGATTCGTGCCGGCGGCGGCCCAGTCACGCGTCGGCGAGATCCTGTCGGAAGTCGACCGGGCGCTGCGCAGCTACGTGCGCGGTCAGGCGGTGGTGTGCGCGATCGTGGGCGGTGCGGTCGCGATCGCCGCGTGGTTGATCGGGCTGCCGGTTCCGTTGCTGCTGGGAGCCCTCGCGGGCGTCGCCGAGATCGTTCCGATCCTCGGCTTCTGGTCCGCCGCGGTGGTGATCGTGATCGCCGGGTTCAGCGTGGATCCGTCACATGCGTTGTGGGGCGTGATCGCCTACGTCGGGATCAACCAGCTCGCCGGGCAGTTCGTGACCCCGCAGGTGATGGGACGTCACATGAAGATGCACCCGTTCGTGATTCTGGTCAGCATCCTGGCCGGCGGGGCGATGCTCGGCGCCGGCGGCGCGGTGCTCGCGCTGCCGCTTGCGGCCGCGGTGCAGTCGATCGTTTCGAACCTGGCCGCGCACCGAGGCGGCGCCAGGCGCTGAGCGCCTCGTCGCTCGGCGAATGCGAGCGCGCCCTCGAAGGACGCGGGTCCGAACCCTGCGGTCAGGAATCCATAAACTCTCGGACTCGATCGCCGATAAGAACATCGAACCAGGCGCTCGGCGTTGACGCTCCAACGGACGGATGCTAACGTTCGCAGCGCTGTGGACCGGAGGACTAACGCTCTGCAACCACGCAAGCGTCCGCAGAAGGACTACCCTGGAAACTTTCGGGTTGGTCGTACGACACGCCCAGACTCTGCGTCTCCATCCAGCTCCCGATCGGGCCCTCCTCGAGGTCCCCACGGTCGGGAGTTTCGTGTTTTCTCAGGTCGCGAGGGAGTCGAAGTGACGGTTCGGAAATTTCCCATCGAACATCTCGATCCGATTGCCGTGCTCGGTCAGAACGACGCAAACCTGCGTCTGATCGAACGCGAGCTTCCGGTCCGCATCACGCTGCGCGACGGCACCATCACCGTGGCCGGCGAAGCCGACGCCGTTTCGACCGCCGCCGACGCCTTCAAGCAGATGGTGGAACTGGCCGAGCGCGGCAAGCACGTCGAAGAGGCGGATGTGATCACGGTGCTCGGCGCCGGGGATCGCAACGGCAACGGCGGCGCGAACGGCAACGGACTGCGACTCGCCGAGGCTTACGACGGCGCGCCCGGCTATGCGTTCGATCGCAAGGCGGTGCGTGCGCGCACGCCGATGCAGGCCAGCTATCTCAAGGCGCTCGAGGAACACGAAGTCGTGTTCGCGATCGGGCCGGCCGGCACCGGCAAGACCTACCTCGCGGTTGCGGCCGCCGTGCAGGCGCTGCGTCAGAAGAAGATCGACAAGATCATCCTGGTGCGCCCTGCCGTCGAGGCCGGCGAAAACCTCGGCTTCCTGCCGGGCGACATGCAGGAGAAGGTGGATCCGTACCTGCGCCCGATGTACGACGCGCTGTCGGATCTCATGACCTACGACAAGATGCGCCGCTACATCGAGCTCGGCGTGATCGAGATCGCGCCGCTCGCGTTCATGCGCGGCCGCACGTTGCATCGCGCGTTCGTGATCCTCGACGAAGCACAGAACACCACCGTGCGTCAGATGAAGATGTTCCTGACCCGCCTGGGCGTGGAGTCGCGCGCGGTCATCACCGGCGACGTCACGCAGATCGATCTCAAGGATCCCGAGACTTCGGGGCTGGTGCGCATCCAGCACATCCTCGGCTCGATTCCGGGGATTCACTTCGTGTACTTCCATCCCGAAGACGTCGTGCGCCATCGCCTCGTGCGCCACATCATCATCGCCTTCGACGAATTCCACGCGCGGCAGAATGGCAAGGCCGACGACGGGGTGGGCTCCAGCTACGAGCCCGTGACGCCCCATGCCGAACTGCCGGGTGCCGGTCCCGAAGGTGCCGTCGCGCCCCCGGGAGGCGTTGCGCCAGGTGCGGTCACGGGCGCGGATTCACGGGGCGACGAGCCCTCGACGGGCGGCGGTTCGCCCCGGCGCGGCCCGCTGCTGTAGCGTCGTGCGCGTGAGCTGCCCGTAGGGCTCGCGTCGGACTTCGCTCTTCGAGGCGACCATGACGGTTCTCGACAACTCGACGTTACCGGCGCTGCCCGATCGTCAGCGTTCGCTCCCGATCGCCTACTGGGCGGTGCGGGTCGCGCTGGTCGCGGTGCTGCTGACCCTGGCCGCGTGGCTTCCGGGACGCGGCGGTGAGTCGCGACGCAGTTATCGCCTCGGCGACATCGCGCGCGAACGGGTCGTGGCGCCGATGGCGTTTCGGATCCAGAAAGACGAGACCGGCCTGCGGCGCGAACAGCAGCAAGCCGCCGCCGCGATCGCGCCGGTCTACGTGGTGGATCCGCGCATCTCGAGCGAAACGCTGCAGCGCTTCGCGGCGTTTCAGGAGCGCGCGCTGGGGCTGGCGCTCGATCCGGCGTTGGGGTCCGCGGATCGCGCTCAACGCCTGCGCTCGCTCGGAGTGCCGATGTCGGCGGAGGCGGCTCAGGCGCTGAGTGCCGCCGGCCGCGCACGGCGCGTGTTGCGCGAGCTCGGCGCTTCGCTCAACGAGTTGTACGCCGCCGGAGTGGTTGCCGAGAAGCGCAACGACCTGCTGCTGGGCTACCGCGCAGCGAACGTCCGAGAGGGCGAAACCGAAGCGCCGCGAGCCGCGAGCCTGCTCTACTCGCGCGACGAAGCGCTGCGATTCGTGGAGCGTCGTGCCCAGTCCGCGTTGCGTGAGGATCCGGCCGGTGCGCGGCTCGCGATCGAGCTGTCGGGGCCGTTCGTTCAGGCCAACGTGATCTATGACCGCGCCGAGACCGAATACCGGCGCGTGCAGGCCCAGGGTGCGGTTCCGACCGCGATCGGCTTCGTTCAGAAGGACGAGCTGATCGTCGACGCCAATCAGCGGATCGACGGGCCGGCGCTCCAGAAACTTCGCACGCTCGGCGACCTCGAACGCGCTCGGCTCGATCGCACCGAGTTCCTGTACCCGCCGGTCGCACGCATGCTGCTGATGCTGTTGTTCATCGCGGCATTCATGGTTTATCTGCGAGTCGAGCTGCCCGCGGTCGCGCGCGACAACGCGATGCTCACCATGTTCGCCGCACTCACCGCGGTGGTGATGCTGGTCGCCCAGGCGATGACCGGCATGCTCGAGCTGCCCGAGTTCACAGTCCCGCTGGCGATCGCGCCGCTGGTCGTCGCCTCGCTCATGGAGAAGCGCCCGGCGCTGGTGTTCACGCTGCTGCTGGCGGTCGCGGTCACCGTGATCGTCGAGCTGACGCCGCCGTTCGTGCCGGTCGCCGTGATGGGCGGCATCACCGCGGTCTACTCGGTGTCGCGGCTTCGCCATCGCTGGCACTTCCTGCGCGCGAGCCTCACGATCGGGCTCGCGAATCTGGCAGCGATCCTGGCGTGGGATCTGGCGCGCGCCACGCCTCTCGAAGCGCTGGCGAAAGACGCAATGTGGGGAGCGCTCAACAGCTTCCTCGCGATCTCGATCGCATTCGTGCTGCTTCCGGTCATGGAGCACCTGCTGGGGCTGACCTCGGACATCACGCTGCTCGAGCTGTCGGACCTCAATCGGCCGATGCTCAAGCGCCTGCAGCTCGAGGCACCCGGCACGTACCACCACAGCATGGTGGTCGGCAGCCTCGCCGAGTCGGCCGCCGAGGCGACCAGTGCGAATTCGCTGCTGGCGCGCGTGATGGCCTACTACCACGACATCGGAAAGCTCGCGAAGCCCGAGTACTACGCCGAGAACGAGCCCGCATCGGTGCGCAGCCGGCACGATCGGCTGACGCCCAGCATGAGCACGCTGGTGGTCAAGTCGCACATCACCGAGGGACTCGAACTGGCGCGCAAAGAGCGGCTGCCCAAGGCGGTCGCGACCGCGATACCGGAGCACCATGGCACCATGGTGATGGCGTTCTTCTACCACAAGGCACTCGAGCAGGATCCGGGTGCGCGGCGCGAGGACTTCTGCTACCCGGGTCCCAAGCCGCGCTCGCGCGAGACCGCGATCCTGATGCTCGCCGACGGCGTCGAGGGTGCTTCTCGGGCGCTCGCCGAGCCGAGCCCCAGCCGCATTCGCGGACTCGTGAGCCGCATCATCGACGAGCGCGTTCAGGAGGGTCAGCTCGAGAACAGCGGTCTGACGCTCACCGAGCTGGCCAGGATTCGTGAGGCGTTCATCCCGGTGCTGACCGCGATCTTCCACGTGCGGGCACCCTACCCCGAAGATCCACGCAAGCGCGCCCGGCAAGACGCCGAACTGCGACGCGACGCGACCTAAGGAGAGTTCATGCTTCAGTGGGCGTTCGCCGCTCTGCACCTGCTCGCATTCGGCATCGGATTCGGGGCGATCATCGGGCGGCAGCGCGCACTCAAGGGGCCGCTCGACGACGCGGGATTGAAGCACGTGTTCGCGGCCGACGCGGGGTGGGGGATCGCCGCGGTGTTGTGGATCGTCACCGGCCTCGCGCGCCTCTTCATGGGGACCGAGAAGCCGACCGACTACTACTGGGGCAATCACCTGTTCTGGACCAAGATCGCTCTGTTCGTGTTGATCGTCGCGCTCGAGATCGTCCCCATGATGACGCTCGCGCGGTGGCGCCGTCAGCGCGCCCGCAAGGAAGCGATCGACGTGAAGGCCGCACCGCTGCTGGCGCGCATCAGCCACATCCAGATGTGGCTCTCGGTGCTGATGGTGCTTGCCGCCTCGGCGATGGCACGCGGCTTCGGTCTCGCCAGCCGGTCGCCTTGATTTCGCTGACCGGTTCGCGTTCGTCGGCCCGCATGCTCACGCCTCTGCGCACGATCGTGCGTGCATCACTCGCGATCGAAGGATTGAAACCCGGCGAGATCGCGATCGTCTTGAGCGACGACGAGGAACTTCGGGTGCTCAATCGCCGCTGGCGCGGGATCGACCGGGCGACCGACGTGTTGAGCTTCGGCTACGACGAGCAGCCGCCCGAACGAGGTCGCCGCGTGCAGGGCGATCTCGTGATCTCGATGGATCGCATGGCCGAGCAGGCGAAGCGCTATCGAGTGTCGCCCGGTGAAGAGCTGACGCGCCTGGTCGTCCATGGCGCGCTGCACCTGGCCGGACACGATCACCACCGGCTCGCGGAGCGCCGGGTCATGCGCGCCGTCGAAGCCCGGGCGCTGCGGGCCAATCGCGGCGCCGCCAAGCGTTTGGACGTCTTGCTCTCGAAGGCCCGCTCCGAAAAGCGTTAGCGCAGACCCGGATTGGTGCCAGCCTCCACGGGTCTTCCCCCCCGACCTCGGCTCGGCTGGCCGACTGCGTAACCTCCGTTCGGGAGAGACCTCCATGACTCGCGCCCGGCGACGCTCCTTCCTGTTTGCGCTGGCAATCCTTGGCAGCTTCATTGCGGCTGCGACTGCTCGGGCTGCCTCCCCTGCCTCGACGGTGCTCGATGGTCCTGATGGCGGTCTGATCGTCTCGGGCACGTCGGTGGCTGGCGCGTTCCAGACCTTCGACGACTTCGACGACTATCAATTCAGCGGGATCGCAGGCGACCGCTTCCGAGCCGCGATCAAGCGGGGCGGGGGACACGTTCAGCCCGTGCTCTCGGCGTTCGGTCCCGAAACGACGACCGCGGTCGGGGATCAGCTCGACTTCACACTCGGCGCAACCGGGAGCTTCACGCTGCGAGTGATCGTGTCCGGAGGCACCGGGAATCCGGCCGGATTCCCGGTCCAGCAGGGTGGGGGCGGCACGAACCTCGGCACGATCGCGCACAAGGACTTCACGCTGCCCGCCAGCGGGACGTATCAGCTCCTGCTGAGCGAGTACAACTTCTCGAGTGGCGGTGACTACGGAATCGAGTACGTGTACTCGTTCACCGGCCAGGCCGGACAGCGTCTGCTGTTCAATCAAGTGCCGTTCTCGAACTCGCTGACGTTCGGGTTCATGACGCTCTACGGCCCGACCGACGGTCCCTCCGCGGTGGGCCAGCGACTGGAAGCGCGACTCCTGCAGTCGGGTCAGTACCTGCTGGTGCTCGAGCATGGCCGAGTGTCGGGCGACCCGACCTTCGCGATCTCGTGCACGAATCTCACCGCGGGTCCGGTCATGGGGCCCGGTGATACCGGTGGTCCGATCGGCGACGGAACGATCTACGCGGGCTCGATCGTGTCCGCGACCGAAACGGACGCTTGCTTCTTCCACGCGAGCCCCGACCAGGCGTTCACGATCGACGCGGTGACTCAGTCAGGCTCGCTCGACACTCGCATGAGCATCTATCCACCCACGGGCGGACCCGCGATGCAGAGTTCGACGGCCGATCATGTGAACTTCAACGCGCCGCTCGAGGGGACGTACACGCTGCTCGTCGAGGACGGGAGCGGCATCGGTACCGGCGAGTACCGGCTCTCGTTCGCGGGCGGAGAGGCGGCGGTCGGCGTGGATCCGCGCGGGCGGGATCTCACCCGCGTCGCGCTCGCGGATCGGCGGGTCGAGGCCGGTCCGGGCCGGATGGTCTGGGACGGACGCGACGCCGAGGGGCGCCGAGTCCCGGCCGGGCTCTACTTCGCGACGATTCGAGGCGAGCGCGAGTCCGTGGTCCGGAAGATCGCCCGCATCGAGTGATCCTGCCGCGTGACGTGTGCCCCGAGTCCGCGTTACATTCCGCGGCCCGATGCCTGACTCCGTCGACCACTCGAATGGCAAGCCGAGCCTGATCGCGCGCATTCGCAACCAGCTGCTGACCGGGCTGCTGGTGCTGGCGCCGACCGTGATCACGCTGTGGATCTTGTTCCGCCTCGTCAACTGGGTGGACAACCTGCTCGGGCGCTACCTGCGCTTCGCAGCGATGGACTACCAGCGCATTCCAGGTATCGGGCTGCTGGCCACGCTGGTGCTGCTGGTGCTGGTCGGCTGGGTCACCTCACGACTCGGCAGCGCCTCGCTCGGCCGGGTGTGGGATCGGCTGCTGCTGCGCATTCCCGGCGTCGGCATCGTCTATGGCTCGACCAAGTCGCTCGGCGAGGCGTTTCTCACCAAGCGCGAAGGGCAGGCGTTCAAGCAGGTCGTGCTGATCCCGTGGCCTCATGACGGCATGTGGCGTGTCGGCTTCGTGACCGGCCGCGCCGCCAGCGATGTGCGCGAGAAGCTCGGCGAGGACATCGAAGTGGTGTTCGTTCCGCACACGCCGAATCCGGCCTCGGGGTTCGTCCACTACGTGCCGCGGCCGTCGCTCGTCTATGTGAACTGGACGATCGAGGACGGACTCAAGGTGATCGTCTCGGGCGGCATCGTTCAGCCGCCGGCGGCCCACTCCGACCGACTCGAGTAGAGGCATGGCGCTCACGCGGACCGAGGGCGTTGTGATTCGCGCCTTCGCGCTCGGCGACACGAGCCGCATCGTGGTCGTCTACACCCGCGACCTGGGCCTCATCAAGCTGGTCGCCAAGGGTGCTCGCAAGGCGCCGAGTCGGTTCGGATTCGCGCTTGAGCCTCTGTCGTTCTCGCGCTTCGTCCTCTATTACAAGCCGGATCGCGACCTGCAGCTCGTCTCGCAGGCCGAAACCATCGAAGCGATGGGAAGTTCGATCGGAAGTCTCGAACGGCTCGCGCATGCCGAAGCCGCGCTCGAACTGATCGATCGGCTGGTGTGGGGAGAGGAGCCGCACGCCGAACTCTACGACCTGCTGCGCGCGACACTCGGCCAGCTCGAGCGTGCACCGATCGGCGCGCTGGCGGCGGTGACGCTCGCCTATCAGCTCCAGGTCGCGAGCCTGCTCGGCTATCGCCCGCGGTTGGACCGCTGCGCCTCGTGCGGCCAGCCGATCTCGCCGCGCCGCGTGTTCTCGCCGGTGCGAGGAGGCATGTTGTGCGACCGCTGCGCGGCACTCGAGGCCGGCTCGATCCTGCTGTCGGCCGATGCACTGGCCGGGCTGTCGCTGCTGCTCACGCGGCCCGTCGAGGAGGCCGGCCAGTTCGCCGAGGTACAGCGAGCGGGCGAACTTCTGAAGGCAGTCGAGGCGTTCTACCGTCATCACTTCCAGCGCTTTCAGGGACTGCGTTCGCTGGAAATGCTGAAGTCGCTGCGAAGCGGGGAAGAGCAGTAGCGAAGCGGCTCGACCGATCGGCCGAGCCGCATGCGGGGCGAGCGACGGTCAGGCCCTCATCGCCTCGGTGGCCATGGCGAACGGATTCTCGTCGGCCGACGGACCATAGATCGACGGCACCGGCACGTTCAGTTCGCGCAGATAGACGGACAGCTGTCCGCGATGGTGGTAGGTGTGATTCAGCATGATCGCGCGCAACAGTCCGATGCGCGGCACCGCGAAGACGGGCTTGCCGCCCAGCGTACCCGTCCAGGTTTCCATGATCTTGCGATCGTCCATGCGGCCCAGGTGTTCCTTCGCGCGCGCCATGCTGGTGTCGAAGGCATCGAGGATCTCCTTCACGTTTCCGGGATCCACCTCGGGCGGACCGTTTTCGAACTGAAAGGTGTCGAGATGCGAAAGCTCGGCGAGCGCTCCGGGAACGCCCGCGACATGCATTGCGAGCTGGCCCAGCGTGCGTGACCGGGGATGCGGCCGCCAGCCGAGCTGGTCGCCCGGCACGCGTTCGAGCATGCGGCGGGTGGTCGCGGCTTCCTGTTCAAGTTCCGAATACAGCGCATCGGACATCGACATGTCGTGCTCCCTTCGAGTGAGTCAGGCGCGGGAAGCGCCGGTGTGTGGTGTGAACTAGCGAATCGCCATCGCGGCTTCGAGCTGGGCGAGGCATCCGGTCCAGCCCTTGTTGTGCTCCTCGCGCTCCGCCTCGGTGTTGAAGCGCTCGTGCGTCAGCACCAGCCGGGTGCCCGCACGATCCGGGAACAGCTCGATCGTGAGCAGCGTCACGAGATCGGCGGGCTGATGCTCCCAGTGCCAGGTCATCACGAGCCTGGTGGGGCGGGTGACTTCCTGGAACACGCCGGTCGGAGCGAAGACCTTGCCGTCCGGCGAGTGCATCTCCCAGCGAAAGTGCCCCCCCGGCCGCGCATCCAGCTGTGTCACGACGGTGGTGAATTCTTTCGCCGGCGCGAACCAGCGCGCGAGCGCTTCGGTTTGCGTCCACGCGTCGAAGACCCGCTCGGGTGCCGCCGCGAGCGTGCGCTCGATTCGGAGGGTGATGGTGGTGGGTTGAGTGGCCATGATTTCTCCTGTTTCGGACGCGTCTCCGCGAGGAACTTCTCGAGAGCGTCGAGGCGGGATTCCCAGAAGCGGCGATGCTGCTCGAGCCATCGCGTGACTTCATCGAGTGGCGCCGTCGAGAGCACGATGCGATGCGTGCGCCCCTCGATGCGGCGGGCGAGCAGACCCGCGTTCTCAAGCACCCGCAGGTGCTTGGAGACCGCGGGGAGCGACATGTCGAACGGATCCGCGAGTTCGCTCACGGTCGCGGCGGAACGGGCCAGACGTTCGAGGATCGCGCGACGGGTGGGGTCGGCGAGGGCGGCGAACGCGGCGTCGAGTGAAGCCGGCTGATAGTTAACCATGTGGTTAAGTAAAACGCGGCGCGCGGCGGAAGGCAAGAGCTTTTTCGTCCATGATAGCATGCGCGGCTTCGAGAACCCGGAACCGTCCGATCGACCCCGAGAGCCGCTCCCGATGTCCTTGCTCGACCCCAAACGAAGCCTGCAGGCCATGATGCTCGCGCTCGAGACGTTCTGGGCCGAGCGCGGCTGCGTGATCCAGCATCCGTATCCGTCCGAGGTCGGCGCCGGCACGTTCAACCCGGCCACGTTCCTTCGCTCGCTCGGGCCCGAGCCGTGGCGGGTGGCATTCGTCGAGCCCTCGCGACGCCCCAAAGACGGCCGCTACGGTGAGAACCCCAACCGTTTCCAGCAGTTCTTCCAGTACCAGGTGCTGCTCAAGCCCTCGCCCGGCGACGTGGTCGAGCTCTATTTCGAGTCGCTGCGAGCGATCGGCTTCGAGCCGCGCGAGCACGACCTGCGACTGGTCGAGGACGACTGGGAGTCGCCGACGCTGGGTGCTGCGGGGCTGGGCTGGCAGGTGCTGATGGACGGCACCGAGATCTCTCAGTTCACCTACTTCCAGCAGTGCGGTGGACTCGAGTTGCCGCTCATCTCGGCTGAGCTGACCTACGGACTCGATCGCATCGGCATGATGCTGCAGCAGAAGGACCGCGTTCAGGATCTGGCGTGGGCGCCGGAGCGCCGCGATGCCGGCGGAGCGGTGATCGCTCCGGCGGTGACGTGGGGCGACCTGTGGGTGCGCAACGAATGGGAGTGGTCGCACTACAACTTCGATCAGGCGCCGGTCGATGACCTGTTCGCGATGTTCAAGATCTGGGAGCGCGAAGCCACGCGACTGCTGGACCTCAAGCTGGTGGCGCCCGGCTACGACGCGGTGATCAAGTGCTCGCATCTCTTCAATCTGCTCGATGCGCGCGGCGCGATCTCGGTGAGCGAACGCGTCGGCTACATCGGGCGCGTGCGGAAGATCGCGCGCCTCGCGGCCCTCGCGTACCACCATCTGCGTGCCGAGCTCGGCTATCCGCTGATTGTCGACGCGTCCGAGCGCGAGCGCTGGCTGACGGTCTATCGCGAGCAGCAGGAGCGCGCGAAGGGCGGCAGGAAGGGCGCGAAGGCGGATGCGCCGAAGAGCGGCGCCGCGGCCGACTCGACGGGGGGTGGCGCGTGATTCGCGACCTGTTGTTCGAGATCGGCGTCGAGGAAATCCCGGCCGGCTACGTGCCGCCGGCTCTCGAGCAGATCGAGGTCGCGGCGCACGCCATGCTTCGCGAACTGCGACTCACGCACGGCGCGATCGAGACCTGGGGCACGCCCCGCCGACTGGTGCTCTCGGTGCGAGCGATCGCGGATCGCCAGCCGGACCTCGACGAAGAGCTGATGGGCCCCGCGGTCAAAGCCGCTTTCGATGCCGAGGGCAAGCCGACCAAGGCGCTGCTCGGATTCTGCACCGGTCGCGGCGTCGACGTGTCGCAGGTGCGTCGCGTGGAGACTCCGAAGGGCGAATACGTCGCAGTGACCGTGCATCGCATCGGTCAGCACGCGATCGAAGTCCTGCCGGCGGCACTCGCGACGCTTGCCACCCGCATCCAGTTCCCGAAGAGCATGCGGTGGCTCGACGACGACACACGTTTCGCGCGTCCGGTGCGCTGGCTGTTGTGCCTGCTCGGCGCGGACGTTGTGCCGGTGCAGGCGTTCCAACTCGTCGCCGGTCGCATCACCTACGGGCATCGATTTCTGGCGCCCGCGGCACTCGAGGTGATCGATGCGAATGCGTATTCGAAGTCGCTGGAATCCGTGCACGTGATCGTCGATCACGCGGCGCGATCCGCTCGTCTCGGCGCCGCGATCGATTCGGTGGCGAGCGCCGAACGCGGCCGTGTGGTCGTCGATCCCGAGCTGATCGAGATCAACAACTTCCAGGTCGAGCGCGCGACCGTATTCGCCGGCCACTTCGACGCACGCTATCTCGATCTGCCGCGCGAGGTGATCATCACCGCACTGCGCGAGCACCAGCGCTTCTTCTCGGTCGAAGACGCGAACGGTGCGCTGATGCCACTGTTCCTGGCGGTGCGAAACGGTGACGAGCGCGGGCTCGAGTTCGTGCGCAAGGGCAATCAGGACGTGCTCGTCGCGCGGCTCGAGGACGCGCGTTTCTACTGGGACACCGACTTGAAGCACGCGCCCGCCGAGCGCGTCTCGGCGCTCGACTCGGTGGTGTGGATGGAAGGCCTCGGCACGTTGCGCGAGAAGGCCGCGCGCCTCGACGAACTCGCCACGTGGCTCGCGGCACGCCTGGCGCCCGCGACCACCGCCACCGTTCAGCGCGCGGCACTGCTGTGCAAGACCGACCTGCTGGGCGAGATGATCGGCAGCGGCAAGGAGTACGCAAGCCTCGAGGGCGTGATGGGCGGGCACTACGCGCGCCGGGCGGGCGAACCCGAAGCGGTCGCGGTCGCGATTGCGGAGCACTATCGGCCGCGTGGGGCGAGTGATGCGTTGCCGTCCAGCGAAGCCGGCGCGGTGCTGTCGCTCGCGGACAAGCTCGACCACATCGCGGGTGCCTTCGTGGCCGGCAAGATTCCAAGCGGGAGCGAAGACCCGTATGGCGTGCGTCGCGCAGCGAACGGTGCGCTGCGACTGCTGATCGAGCGCGGCTGGAACCTCGACCTGCGCGCCGCCACCATGGAGATGACGCGCGTGCTGTTCGCCGCCGATCCGGAGCTCGCGCAGGCCGAGATCGTGAAGAAGCTGGGCGAGTTCTGGCGCGGTCGCGTGGATGCCGCACTCGAGGAGCGCGGTATCGCCTACGACACGCGCGAAGCCGCGCTCGAAGCCCAGATCGTCATGGAGGGCGCGCCACGGCCGCGCCCGGGCTGGGTAGATCCGAGCGATTGCCTGACGCGCGCGCGAACCCTGGCCGCGTTTCGCTCCGATCCGCGCTTCGAGCCGCTCGTGGTGCTGTTCAAGCGGGTCGCGAACATTCTCACCAAGTCGACCGAGACGCTGCCGCCGTCACTCGATGCCGCGCGGCTCACCGAACCGGCCGAACGCGAGCTGCTGGCGGCACTCGAGCGGGCGCGCAAGGTGACCGCTCCACTCTGGGAAAAGCGCGGGTACGATCTCATCCTGCCGGAGCTGCTCGGCCTCGAGACCGCGATCCACGGCTTCTTCGACGCCGTGATGGTCAACGCCGAAGACGCCGGGCTGCGGCTCAATCGCCTGCGCCTGCTGTCCGAGGTACGCGATCTGTTCCTGCGCGGCTGGGATCTGTCGCGCATCGTGGTCGAGGGCGAGCGAAGCGCGTGAGCCCGGACGCCCGCACCGCGTCTGCCGCCGGCGACGTCACCGACGCTTCGCTCTCGAAGCTCGCGCGTGGGCTGATCGGCTCCGAGGTGTTGCGCATCGCCGCCGAGGTGCGCGCGCTGGTCGCATCGGGCACTCCGGTCTGCAATCTCACGGTCGGCGACTTCGATCCGCGCGAGTTTCCTCTGCCGAAGGCGCTGCTCGAAGGAATCCCGAGAGCACTGGCCGCCGGACACTCGAACTACCCGCCGTCCAACGGAGTGCTCGAGCTGCGTCAGTCGGTCGCGCGGTTCTTCAAGCGCGAGCTCGGGCTCGACTACCCGATCGAATCGGTCGTGATCGCGGGCGGTGCGCGACCGCTCATCTATGCCAGCTACCTGGCGCTGCTCGATCGGGGTGACGCAGTGGCGTTCCCGGTGCCGTCGTGGAACAACAACCACTATGCGTATCTGGCCGGCGCCAGGCCGCTGCCGCTGGAAGTCACGCGCGAGCATGCGTTCCACCCCACGCCCGAGCAGGTCGCGTCTGTGATCGGCGACGTGCAGCTGATCTCGCTCTCGACTCCGCTCAATCCGACCGGCACCACGATGGACCCCGAAGTGCTGCGAGCGATCTCGAAAATCGTAGTGGACGAGAATGCGCGGCGTTCGGCGCGTGGCGAACGGCTGGTGTTCCTGTTGTTCGACCAGGTGTACTGGTTGCTCGCATTCGAGAACGGCCGCGCGACGGCACCGCCGGTGCTGCTGCCTGAGGTGATGCCTTACACGGTGCTGATCGACGCCGCCTCGAAGTCGTTCGCCGCGACCGGACTGCGCGTGGGCTGGGCGCTCGCCGCACCCGCGGTCGCCGCGCGGCTCTCGGACCTGCTGGGTCACATCGGCGCGTGGGCGCCCAAGGCGGAGCAGATCGCGATCGCGCAGTTCCTCGACGACGCACCCGCCTGCGCCGCCTTCCGCGCCGAGATGCACGAGCGGCTTCGCGCGCGGCTCAGCGCACTTCACCGCGGGCTATCCCAGCTGCAGAAGCGCGGATTCCCGATCGAATCGGTCGAACCGGAGGGGACGCTCTACCTGTCGATGCGCCTCGATCTGTTCGGTCGTACGGTCGCGGGCCGCGAGATCCGCACCAACGAGGACCTGCGAAGGCTGCTGCTCGAGGAAGCGGGGCTCGCCGTCGTCCCGTTCCAGGCGTTTGCGCTCCGGCGCGAGAACGGGTGGATGCGACTGTCGGTGGGTGCGGTCTCGGTCGAGGCGATCGAAGCAGGGATGAAGCGACTCGCTTCATTGCTCGAGGGCGTGGTGTAGCCCCGGTCGGGTTACAGTGTCTTGCCATGAGCGAGTTCGACCCGACCACTCCCATCAACGCGCTGCCGTCGCGGCAGGCCGGAGACATCATCGCGGGGCGCTATCGCCTGACCGCGTGGCTGGGGCGCGGCGGCATGGGCGAGGTGTGGCGTGCGCACGACCCGCAGCTCGCGCGCGACGTCGCGGTGAAGGTCGTCTCGCCGGCCGCGTTCGACACCGCGGGTCGCGCCCGGCTGCTGCGCGAAGCGCGCATCGCGGCGTCGCTCAATCATCCGCACATCGTGGCGGTACACGATGCCGGCGAGGACGGCGTCCAGCCGTATCTCGTCATGGAGCTGGTGCTGGGAGAGAACCTGCGCGAGCGTCCGCCGCGCACCACCGAAGGCGCGGTGGTGGTCGCGAAGCAGGTGCTCGACGCACTCGCCCACGCGCACGCCCACGGCGTGGTGCATCGCGACTTGAAGCCCGAGAACCTGCTGGCGACCGGGCCTGTCGAAACACCGCGCATCAAGCTCTCGGATCTCGGTGTCGCGCGCGCGAGCGCGAGCGGCTCCGAGACCGCGCAGGGCACCATCCTCGGCACCGCGAACTACCTGTCACCCGAGCAGGCGCTCGGCGGCGAGATCGACGGCCGCGCCGACCTCTACGCGCTCGGGGTGCTGCTCTACGAGCTGATCGCAGGTCGCCTGCCGTTCACCGGCTCCGATGCGCTCGCCGTGATCTCGCAGCATCTGCATTCGCCGCCGTCGCCGCCGCGCGCGTTTCGGCCCGATCTATCGCCGGCGCTCGAACGCTTCGTGTTGCGGCTGCTCGCCAAGGCGCCGGAGCAACGCTTCGCCACGGCGGCCGAAGCCGCGAAAGAGCTGGAGCGCATCTGCACGCTGCCCGCGGTCGAAGCGAACGCGGAGCCCGCGACCACGCTGCTCGACCAGCTGGTGCGGGGCCGCATGGTGGGGCGCGCCAGCGAGTTCGAGCGCCTGCGCGAGGTGTGGCGTTCGGCACTCGCGGGGCGCGCGCAGCTTGCGCTGGTGTCGGGCGAGCCGGGGGTCGGCAAGACGCGCTTCGCGCGCGAGCTGATCGTGGCCGCGCGCGTCGACGGGGCCGCGGTGCTGATGGGCGGCTGCTACGAGTTCGAAGCCACCACGCCCTATCTGCCGTTCGTCGAGGCGCTGTCGGCGTGGGCGCGTGGACGCAGCGCCGAATCGATGCGGAGCGGACTCGGCGATGCGGCCGAGGAACTGGCGCGCCTGGTGCCCGAGATCAACGCGCGCCTCGGGCCCTACCCACCGATTTCGTCGCTGGCTCCGCACGAGGAGCGACTGCGCCTGTTCGACGCGTTCGCGCGCTTCCTGCGCGCGCTCGCGGCCGCGCGCGGATTGGTGGTGATGCTCGACGACGTGCAGTGGGCGGATACCGGCACGCTCGGACTGCTGCGCTACCTGCTGCGTCAGCTCGGCGATTCGCGCGTGCTGATGCTTGCGGCCTATCGCGAGGTCGAGCTGGATCGCGCGCATCCGCTCGCGGCTGCGCTGGTCGAGTGGAATCGCGAGCGCATCGCGACGCGCATCGCGCTCGGCCGGCTGGGGCGCGCCGACACCGACGCGCTGCTCGCGACGTTGATGGGGCAGGAGTCGGTGACGGCCGACTTCGGCGAGGTCATCCATCGCGAGACCGAGGGCAATCCGTTCTTCATCGAGGAAGTGGTCAAGTCGCTGATCGATCAGGGCGAGATCTACCGCGAGGGCGGTGAGTGGCAGCGCCGCGCGGTCCACGAGCTGGCGATCCCGCAGAGTGTGAAGGCGGCGATTGGCCGGCGCCTCGACAAGTTGAGTCGCGAATGCATCGAAACGCTCCACGTCGCGGCGGTGCTCGGCAAGACCTTCGCGTTCGCGGATCTGGCCGCCTCGTCGGAGCGCTCCGAGGACGCGCTGCTCGACGCCCTCGACGAAGCGGCCACCGCGCAGCTCATGGTGGCGCGCGAGAACGAGACCTTCGCGTTCACGCACGACAAGATTCGCGAAGTGCTCTACGAAGAGCAGAATCCGGTACGGCGTCGGCGATCGCACCAGCGCATCGGCGAGGCGATCGAGGCGCGCGAGCCGTCGCGCGTCGAAGATCTGGCATTTCACTTCATGCATAGCGGCGACCTCGAGCGCGCCTACCAGTGGACGACGGCGGCGGCCGAGCGCGCCCAGCACGTGTTCGCACTCGACGAGGCGGCCCAGTACGGAGAGCGCGCGCGCGAGTGCGCGGAAGCGTTGAACGATCCGGCGCGCCTCCTGGTTGCGCTGCGCGCACTCGCGATGGCGCATTCGCTGCGCGGCGATACGCCGACCACGCTGCGCACCTGCGAGGAGGCGCTCAAGCTCTGCACCACGGCGACCGAGCGCGGCCGGATCAACGCGATCGCGGGCGAAGCATGCGTGCGCGTGGGGCGCGCGGAGGGCGAAGCCTATCTGGCCGCCGCGAACCGCGAACTGGACCCCGCGACTCAGCCGTTCGAGCTGGCGATCGTCAAGGGCAACATCGCGCGCATTCACCACTACCGCATGGAGCATCGGCGCGCGATCGCGCTGCTGCACGAAGCGCTCGCGACGCCCGGGATCGAGAATGCGCCGTGGGTCAAGTTCGCGATCGTGCCGTTTCTCGCGGGCTCACATCAGCACCTGTGCGAGTTCGAAGAGAGCATGCGCTGGGCGCAGCTGTGCGTCGACGCAGGACGCGAGGCCAGGCTGCCCGGATTCGAAGCCTCGGGCCACGAGTTCATGGCGGAGGACCTCAACAGCATCGGGCGCTTTCGCGAAGGGCTCGAGCACGCGCACGCGGACCTGCGGATTGGCGAGCGCACCGGCTCGCTCGACCGCGAGGCGTGGGGTGGCTGGTGCGTGATGTGGTCCTTGTCGCAGCTCGGCGACCTCGTGGAGGCGATCGGATACGGGGAGCGCGCCTACCAGCTGGCGGCGGAGATCGGTGAGTCCCGGTTGACCTGCATCCTGTCGCTCAACCACGCCTGGATGCTGTGGGAACGCAATCGTGAGCCCGAGGCCGAGGCCTTGCTGCGCGATGGCGCGGAGCGTGCTCGGCAGCTCGGTCACGGCCTGACGCTGGCGGTCGTCGCGCTGGCGCGCGCGCAGCTCGAGCTGCGCAAGGGCAACGGGGAGGCCGCGTATGCGGCGGCGATCGAGTCGATCGAGGTCCGCAGAGGGACCGAGAATCTGGTCTCGATGGATCAATGCCAGGCGACCGCCTCGATGGCGGCGACCCTGTGCGGCCGGTTCGACATGGCCGAACAGCACGCGAACGTCGCCCTCGAACTGAGCAACCGTCTCGGGCTGATCTTTGGGCTCGGGCTCTCGCACCTGGCGTTCGGCCTGCTTGCGGCCACTCGCGCGCAGTTCGACCAGGCGATCTCGGCGTACGACCAGGCGCTGGCGGCGTTTGAGCCGCATGGGATCCGGATCGAGGCGGCGCGGGTGCGGGGGGCACGGTCGAGAGCACTCGAGGCCGCCGGCCGAAGCGCCGAGGCGGCGGCCGAGCGGGAGCGGGCGATGGCCCTGTTCGACGCCTGCGGAGTGACGCGAGAGGCGGCAGAGCTTCGGGCGGGTGCCGGGGAGCACTAGCCAGCCGGCCGGAATCTGCGCGGCCCAAAGCAACCCTTTCCCGGGTTCGACAGTCCAAGCCTGCAAATCCACCCCGAGGGCCGGATTCGGGCCCCAGTCAATTCGGAGGACCGCCATGAACCACCCCAGCCACTCTTCGAATCGCGGCGCCATCGCGCTTTCCCTGCTGCTCGCCTCGTGCCTGGTCACGGGCCTGATGCTCGAGCCGAGCTTCAACGCCGTGGTCACCCCGGTCGGACGCAGCCTCGCGGTGATCGGGATGCGGGCGGTGTCGAACGGCGCCAGGCTGGCTCACGAACGGCTGGCCCGAGTGTCCGATCAGCTCAGCGACTGGGCGCCATTGAACGCTCGCGCCGACCGTCGCGTGCTCGTGATGAGCACCGCGACCTCCTGGGATGCCCAGGTCGCGAACTGTGACGGCCCCGAGGATGCGACCGCGGCGGGCGGCAAGTCCGAGAAGTCCAGCAGCTACAGCTTCCGGAATGACGACTTCAGCATGGCGTTGATCGAACCCGGCAAGGGCTCCACCGTGTGGATGTCGAACTCCGATGACACTCGCATGCTGGGCCGGCTGCAGCGTGAGGAGAAGGGTCCGTTCATGTGGTTCCGCAAGAGCGGCGCTCACTACATCGTGCGCGACCCGGAAACGCTCGACGACGCCCGCGACATCGTCGGCCCGCAGGAGCTGCTCGGTCGCTCGCAGGGGCGGCTGGGTGCCCGGCAGGGCAGCTTCGGCGGCGCGCAGGGTCGTCTCGGCGCTCGTCAGGGCAGGCTCGGCGCACGCATGGGCACGCTGGCGGGTCGCGAAGTGAAGCTGCAGCTGGCGCTCCAGTCGGAGCGACTCTCGAGCTCCGAACGCCGCGACATCGAGCGATCGCTGGATCGGCTCGAAGTCGAGCGCGAGGCGATCCAGAACGAGATGGAGGCGCTCTCGAGCCAGCAGAGCGAACTCGGCGCGGTTCAGTCGCAGCTCGGCGCGGTTCAGGCCGAGCTGGGTGCGCGCCAGGCCGAGATCTCCAAGCGCGTCGGACGCGAGATGCGAGCACTGGCCGACCGCGCGATGCGTGACGGTACGGCCCGCCGGCTGCGCTTCGACAGCTACTAGCCGACGCTCGCCCAACCCCCGGTTTGCGAAACGCCGCTCGCCCTCGCGAGCGGCGTTTTGCGCTGGAGCGCTCGGGCCGGACCCCGCAAGCCTTCGAACCGTCGCCTTGCCGGACCGCACGGCGGACGGCTAAGGTTCGTCGCCACTCACCCCACCGGCACGCCGCTCCCGGAGATCCCATGGCGCTCAAGGAAAAGGCCGAGATCATCGACGCCGAGGGCATCCGGCGCATCGTGACCCGCATCGCGCACGAGATCGTCGAACGCAATAAGGGCATCGAGGAAGTCGTGCTGGTGGGCATCCGCCGGCGGGGCGTGCCGCTGGCGAGTCGGATCGCCGCCAAGATCGCCGAATTCGAGGGCAAGGCGCCGGTCGAGGGCACGCTCGACATCACGCTCTACCGCGATGACCTGTCGCTGGTCGCGCACCAGCCCGTGGTGGGCACGACCGAGATCCCGGTCGACATCAAGGACAAGATCCTCGTGCTGGTGGACGACGTGCTCTACACCGGTCGCACGGTGCGTGCCGCCATGGATGCACTGATCGATCACGGCCGGCCGCGGGCGATTCAGCTCGCCGTCGTGGTGGATCGTGGCCACCGCGAGCTGCCGATCCGGGCCGATTTCGTGGGAAAGAATGTCCCGACTTCGAAGAAAGAAGTCATCGGGGTCAAGCTCCTCGAGATCGACGGCATCGATTCGGTCGTGATCAAGGAAATCAACGACTGACGTGTCGTTGCGGGGCGCCACGCCCCGGTGAACCTCGGCCCGCCACCGGCCGATAATCCCCCAGGAACTCCGCCGTCGAGACGCAGGGTCTGTTCTGCCAGCTCCGACGGTCTCGCGTCCTCCAGGGAGGGTGGGTCGATGCGTCGAATGTGGACGCTGGTCGTCGCACTGATCGCATCGCTGCTTCAGTTCGCCGGGCCCGTGCCGTCGGCGAGCGCCGGAGTGCTGATGGGCACGCTTCAGCTCAAGGCGGTGTCCGGGCGGCTGACGGGCGGCGCCTCGAAGCTCCCGCGGGATCTGACCGACGCGGTCATCTATGTCGAGAAGATCCCGCCCGAAGTCGAACGCAAGCTCATCGGTCGCCGCCGCTTCCTGTTTTTTCGCAGCCGCCGCCCGGTCGAGGTGCTGAACGTGGTGCAACGGACTCGATTCAGCCCCCGCGTCGCGTCGATCGCGGCCGGTAGCAGCGTCGCCTTCTACAACCTCGACAAGATCTATCACAACGTATTCAGCGTCTCCTCCTCACGCCGGTTCGACCTCGGCAAGAACGCACCCGGAGCGCGTGACACCGTCGCGTTCGAGCGCGCGGGTGTCGTCAATCTGCACTGCGACATCCATCCCGAGGAGCAAGGTTATCTGGTGGTGACGCCGAATCACGCCTACACGCGGCCGGAGTCGCTCGGGACCTGGCGACTTCCCGTGTTGCCGCCCGGCAAGTACACGCTGCGCGTCTTTCACCCGCGAGTCGGCGAGTTCAGCCGCACGGTCGAGATGCCGGCGCGCGGCGACCTGAGCGTGGAACTGAAGCCGTGATCCCCCACATCAGCCTGCGCTGGAAGATCCTCGTGCTGGTGCTGCTGACGCCCGCGGTGCTGGCCGCGGCGACGCTGCTCACCGTCAATCGCAACGTCTCCGCGCACGTCGATTCGTCGAGCATTCACGAGAGTCTCGAGCACGCGGTCTCGGTGTTCGAGAGTGTGTTGCAGACGCGCTCGCGGGAACTGGCGGGCGGCGCGCGTGTGATCGCGCGCGATCCGCGCTTCTTCTCACTGCTGATGCTCGGACCCTCGCAGTCGGACAGCCGCTTCGTCGCCACCATGCGGGGCATGGCGAAGGACTTCAATCAGATCGCCCAGACCGACGTCTTCGAGGTGCTCGACCGCCGCGGTCGCGTACTGGCCTCGGTGGGCGCTGCGAGTTCGTCGCGCGATGCGCGGGCGGGGTTCGTGCGCGCCGTGCTCAAGGGTCAGCCGGTCGAGGGCATCCTGGTCGAGCGAAAGCTCCACTTTCAGGTCGCGCTTACGCCGGTCTTCGCCGACGGTCGCATCGTGGGTGCTTTGCTCATGGGTCGCGAGATCGGCCCGGCGCTCGCGCACGAGTTGCGCACCATGATGAAGTCCGAGGTCACGTTCGTTTCGGGCGCCGAGATCACCGGGACAACGCTCGAAGGACCTAAGGAGCGCGCCGCACTGCTGGCGGAACTGGCGAGACTCTCGGCGGACCCGGCGGTCGACCCGAATCTTCGCCCGGTCGAGCGCGTGAAGGCGGGCGGGCAGGAGTTCCTGACGCTGGTGCGTCGCCTGCCGGGCTCCGATCCGGGCGCTGCGCAGTGGTACGCCATGCAGCGGAGCTTCGATCCCGAAACCGAATTTGCGGGCCGCATGCGACGGCACCTGCTGGTGCTGGCCGCGATCGCGTTGCTGGCGGCAGGCATTACCGGGTTGCTGTTCAGCGAGCAGATCCTGCGCCCGATCCAGAGCCTGGTGCAGGGCGCGCGCGAAATGGAGAAGGGGAACTACGATTATCCGCTCAAGGTGAAGAACAACGACGAGCTCGGATATCTGGCGAATCGCTTCGCCGACATGCGACGTCAGGCGCGCGCGTACTTTGGCGGACTCGAGCAGGCCGAGCGGCTCAAGAGCCGCTTCCTCGCCGTGGCGTCGCACGAGCTGCGCACTCCGATCAGCGTGCTGATCGGCTATCACGACGTGCTAGCCAATGGCGAACTGGGTGCGATCAATCCAGCCCAGGCGGGCGCGCTTCAGAAGATGCGTTCGCATCTGGATCGGCTCACGCGACTGGCGGAGGACTCGGCACGCTTCGCGCGTGTGACGGGTGAACGCCTCGAGTTGGACTTCCAGCCGCAGGACGTCCAGTCGCTGGTGAGAGAGGCCGTCAACGCCGGACGCGCGGCCGGATCGGGCCGTTCGGTTCGGGTCGAGTTCGTGTGCGAAGCCGGCGATCTGACCATCGAAGCCGACTCGCAGAGCCTCGCGCACGCGATCTTTCAGCTGGTTGCCAATGGAATCCGCTTCACTCCCGACGGAGGGCGCGTCGACGTGCGAGTGACCCGCCACGGCGAACGACTGCACGTGGAGGTGCGCGATAGCGGCATCGGCATCGACGTCGAGGGAATCGGCTCGGCGCTCGCGAACGGATTCAGCGCCGCCGATTCGCTGACCTATCACTCGGCGCGAGGGCTCGAGTTCAATGCGCGCGGCCTCGGCCTCGGACTGCCGATCGCGAGCGCGATCGTGCAGGCCCATGGCGGAACGATTCGAGCTCAGAAGGGGGCCGAAGGCGGCAGCCTGTTCGTGATCGACGTGCCGCTCAAGCGCCCGGTGGAGATGTCGGAAGCCGCCTGAGCAGCGCCGAGTCCGAAACGCTGGACGTCCGCTCCGCGTAGCGGCTAAGTTGGGCGCGCCGAATGCCTGCGCCCGCGTTCGCGAGTCCGAGCGCGTTCTCAAGTCGGAGCCCCGCATGACCCTGCGCAGCGAAACCGAGCACGCCGCCGATCTCGCCGGTTCCGACCTGCGCGAGTCGTGGCGCCTGCTGACGCCCGACGAGCGCTTCGAAGCGTTCATGGAACTGCAGCGCGAAGACGCCGAGGAGCTGTTCTTCGAGCTGCCCGCTCGCGAGCAGGCGGATCTGCTGCTGGCGATGGCGTCGACGCAGCGACGTTCCTGGATGCGCCTGCTGCCGCCGGACGACGCCGCCGACGTCATACAGGAGGTGGACGACAGCCATCGAGAGACGCTGCTGTCGCTGCTCGATGGGCCGACGCGGCACGAAGTGGCGGCACTGCTGGCCTACGCCGAGGACGACGCCGGCGGGCTCATGAATCCGCGCTACGCTCGAGTGCGCGCCGACGTCACCGTCGACGAGGCGCTCAGCTACCTGCGCAAGCAGGCGCGCGAGGTGCTCGAGAACGTCTACTACGTCTACGTGATCGACGCGGAGCTCAAGCTGGCGGGTGCGGTGTCGTTCCGCGATCTGTTCTCGGCACCGAGCACCAGGACGGTGCGCGACATCATGAGCACCGATCTCGTCACCGCGCGCGAGGACATGGACCAGGAAGAGCTGTCGCGATTGTTCGCGGAGCATGACCTCCAGGCGATCCCGGTCGTGGATGCCGATGGCCGCATGAAGGGCATCGTGACGGTCGACGACATCGTCGACGTCATCCGGGAAGAGGCCACCGAGGACATCCAGAAGATCGGTGGTACCGCGGCCCTCGATGCGCCGTACCTCGACACCCCGTTCGCCGACATGATCAAGAAGCGCGTGGGGTGGCTCGCGGTGCTGTTCGTTGGCGAGATGTTCACCGCCAGCGCGATGGGCCGCTTCGAGCACGAGATTGCGAAAGCAGTGGTGTTGTCGGTGTTCATCCCGCTCATCATCTCGAGCGGCGGCAACGCCGGTTCGCAGGCCTCCACGCTGGTCATTCGCGCCATGGCGCTCGGCGAAGTGAAGCTCGGCGACTGGTGGCACGTGGTTCGTCGCGAACTCATGCAGGGGCTCGTGATGGGCGTGTTCCTGGGCCTCATCGGCTTCGTGCGCGTCCACATCTGGGAGTCGCTGTTCCACAGCTACGGCCCGCACACGCACCTGATCGCGCTGACGATTGGTTCGAGTGTGATCGGCGTGGTGATGTTCGGAACCCTGATGGGCTCCATGCTGCCGCTGCTGTTGCGCCGCGCCGGGCTCGATCCCGCGAGCGCCTCGGCCCCGTTCGTGGCGACGCTCGTCGACGTGACCGGCATCGTGATCTACTTCTCGATCGCGAGCCTGCTGCTGCGGGGCACGCTGCTGTAACGCCGAAGCGAAGGAGTCGAAGGGCGATGCGTTTCGCGAAGGTATTCACGTCGAGCGGGGCTGCGTTGCTGCTGATGGTGTTGGCAGCGTCGTGGGTCTCGGCCGCAGTGCAGCGGCCGGTGCTGGTACCCGTGCAGGAAGGGCGCCTCGTGATGAGCGTCTACCACACGGATGTTCGTGGCTACTACGGCGAGACCTCGCAGGCGGCGCCGATCGCGCGACTGCACGGGTGGGTGCGAACCGACTCGCTGGGACGCTACGAGGTGCGAACGATCCGGCCTGGGGCGTATCCGACCGGCGGAATCCCGGCGCACATCCACTTCGTTGTCGCGGGCCGCGCCGAAGAGCTGCAGTTCTCCGAGCGACGAGGCGGCGAATCCACGTTTGCAACCGTCCGCCCGGTCACGCGCGATCGCGCCGGCGTCGACCACGTGGTGCGCGACTTCCGCCTGCGCTGATCCGCCGCGCGGGCTCGCGCACCCCGCCGAACGCGAAACCCACCGTGTCGCACGGGGATCCGTCCTGTAATGAGGGCACCGACAGACGATTGTTCAGATAGTTCTTCATTTCACAAACGATCGTTCTCCGTTGTAGCGCATCTGCAGAATGTGTCACGTTGCGCCTCACGGGAGGACAAGGCGATGGACGAGATCGATCTCAAGATCATTTCCGCGCTTCAGAAGGATGGCCGCATCGCGAACGCCGAGATCGCGAGGCAGGTCGGAATGGCGCCCTCGGCAGTGCTCGAACGCATCCGCCGGCTCGAAGAACGTGGCGTGATCACCGGCTACCACGCGCAGGTTGCGCCGGTCCAAGTCGGGCGTTCGCTGCTCGCGTTCGTGCTGGTGCGAACCGACGAGCGCACCGGCGAGCACGACACCGCCAAGTCGCTGGTCGAGATTCCCGACGTGCTCGAGGTGCACCATGTGGCGGGGCAGGACTGCTACCTGCTCAAGGTGCGGTGCGAGAACACCGAGGAGTTCGGCCGGCTGTTGCGCGATCGCGTTGGCTCGATCGCGACCGTGCGTTCGACGCAGTCCACGATCGTGCTGGGCACGTTCAAGGAATCGATGACGCTGCCGCTTGCCGCGGGCGAGGCAGTGACGACCAACGGCAAGAAGTCCGGAGCGCGGCGATGAACATGCCGCGCAGTCTCCGTGCCCGCATCCTGATCGCGTTTGCCTGTGTGTACGTGATCTGGGGCTCGACCTACCTCGGCATCCACTGGGCGCTCGAATCGTTCCCGCCCTTTTCGCTCGGCGGGATTCGATTCCTGATCGCGGGTGGCGCGCTGTTCGCGATCCTGAGGTGGCGCGGCGCAGCACTGCCGACCGCCGCTCAGTGGCGCTCCTCTCTGATCCTCGGCGGACTCATGCTGTTCATGGGAAACGCAGGCGTGACCTGGTCCTCTCAGCACGCGCCCTCGGGGCTCGTCTCGCTGATCGTCTGCACGGTGCCGCTGTGGATGGCGATCCTGCCGTTCGTGCTCGAGCACAAGACGCCCGCACCCGCCGTGATCGCGGGGCTCGCAGTCGGATTTGCAGGCATCGTGATGCTGGTCGGCCCGGCGGCAACGCGCGCGAGCGGCGCAATGCCGGTCGTTCCGGCCATCGTGCTCACCATCGGCTCGCTGGCGTGGGCGTATGGCTCGTTGCAGGCGCCGAAGCTCGAGATGCCGGCCTCCAAACTGATGGGTGCCGCGATGCAGATGCTGTGCGCCGGCGCGCTCTTCACGGTGCCGATCGTCGCGACCGGGGAGCTGCCGCGGCTCGCCGCGGCGACGATCACTCCGCGCGCCGTGAGCGCGATGCTCTACCTGATCGTGTTCGGATCGATCGTGGGATTCACCGCCTATGCGTGGCTGCTGAGCGCGACGACGCCTGCGCGGGTTTCGACCTACGCGTTCGTGAACCCGATCGTCGCCGTGCTGCTCGGCTGGGCGTTCGGAGGTGAGGCCATCACGGCACGCGTGATCCTGTCGGGTGCGCTGATCGTGGGGGCAGTCGCGCTGATCACGCTGGCTCCGGCGAAGGCACGGAGTGTCGCTCCGAAGCCGGTCGAGCACGATCTCGATCGTGCCGGAAATCGGGTTGCGTAGGGGAGACGCGTGACCTAAAGTCGCGCCCCAGTTCCCGATCACGCACATCCTTTAAGGCCGCCCCGAGAGGTGGCAAAGGGAGAGCCGATGAACCATGCCCGATTGCACCCACACGCCCCGGCGCCCAGCGGCGCAGGGGCTTCGTCTCATCCGCGCCATCTGCTCGGCCTCGAACACCTGCAGCGCGAGACGCTGCTCGCACTCCTCGAGGATGCGGCCAAATGGCGCGAGCGGGCCCGCACGCGTGAACTGCCGTGCGAGAGGCCTCGAGGCGTGACCGTGTGCAACGCGTTCTTCGAGGACTCGACGCGCACGCGCATTTCGTTCGAGCTGGCGGAGCAGCGGGTCGGGGCTACGCGCGTTTCGTTCTCCGCGAGCGGCTCTTCGGTATCCAAGGGCGAGACATTGCTCGATACCGCGCGCGTGATCGCCGCGATGAACGTGGACGTGCTGGTGGTGCGGCATCCGTCATCGGGTTCGGCCGCGCACCTGGCGAGGCACTTGGACGCGATCGTGGTGAATGGCGGCGACGGCACGCACGAGCACCCGACGCAGGGCCTGCTCGACCTGCTGACGCTGCGCGACGCTTGGGACGGTCGATTCGAGGGTCGCCGCATGGCGATCGTCGGTGACATCGCGCACTCACGCGTCGCGCGCTCCGCAATCCACGGACTGCGCAAGCTGGGTGCGACGATCACGGTCGCGGGCCCGGCGACGCTGCTGCCGGCCGAAGTCGAATCGCTCGGCGTGCGTGTCGCGCATTCGGCCGACGAGGCGCTCGAGGGCGCAGACGCCGCGATGGCGCTGCGCATCCAGCGCGAGCGCATGGAGTGCGGGCTGCTGCCGAGCATGGGCGAGTACGCGCGCGAGTGGGGGCTCAACGCCGAGCGCGTCTCGCGCATGAAGCCGCACGCAGTCGTCATGCACCCGGGGCCCATGAATCGCGGCGTCGAGATTGCGCCCGATGTGGCCGACGGCGAACGCTCGGTGATCTTCGACCAGGTCGAGAACGGTGTGGCGGTGCGCTGCGCGGTGCTCGAATGGTGCGCGGGCTCGCTCGCGAAGGCGGCCGCGTGAGCGGCGTGACGATCCTGCAGGGCGCACGCCATTGGAAGAGCGGCGCGACGATCGATGTCGCGATGCGAGACGGCGCGATCGTCGAGGTGCGCCCGTCGCAATCCGCCGAGATCAAGTCCGACACGCTGATCGAGGCCGCGGGCCGGGTACTCGCCCCGGGGCTCGTCGATCTGCACGTACACCTGCGAGAGCCCGGACAGACCTCAAAGGAGTCGATCGCGACCGGCACGCGCGCGGCTGCGGCGGGCGGATTCACCGCGGTCGCGTGCATGCCCAACACGAACCCGGTGGTCGACAACGTAGCGTGGGTGCGCTGGGTACTCGAGCGCGCGGCCGAGTCTGGCCACTGCCGCGTGCATCCGATCGCCGTGGTGACACTCGGCCAGAAGGGCGAGCAGCTCGCCGAGATGCATGCACTGGCCGCCGCGGGTGCGGTCGCGTTCTCGGACGACGGGCGCCCGGTAATGAGTGCGGCGATCATGCGCCGGGCACTCGAATACTCGCGTCCGCTCGGGCTGCCGATCGTGTGTCACGAGGAAGACCTCACGCTCAAGGGCGATGGCCACATGAACGAAGGCGCGGTCGCAACGCGGCTCGGGATCCGCGGCATTCCGAGCCAGGCCGAGAGCGTGATGGCGTGGCGCGACGTCGATCTCGCGGCGCTTACGCGCGGTCGCGTGCACCTGGCACACCTCTCGTGCGCGAGCTCGTTCGAAGCCTTGCGCCATGCGAGGCGGCGCGGCCTGAACGTGACCGGCGAAACCTGCCCGCACTACTGGATGCTCACCGAGGAAGCCGTCGGCGATTACGACACACACGCCAAGATGAATCCGCCACTGCGCGCCGAGCACGACCGCCTTGCGACCATCGAAGCGATCGTGGATGGAACGATCGATTGCCTCACCACCGATCACGCCCCCCACACCTTCGAAGAGAAGCGCCAGACCTTTGATGCGGCACCCTTCGGGATCGTGGGGCTCGAGACCGCGATCGCGCTCACCGTGACCGGGCTCGTCGAGCCCGGTCACCTGTCGCTCGCTCGCGCGATCGAGCTGTGGACCGATGCGCCGCGGCGCGTGTTCGGGCTTCCGCAGGTTTCGCTCGAAGTGGGCTCGCCCGCCGACCTGGTGCTGCTCGAGCCGGAGGAGCGCTGGACGGTCGAGCCTGCAGCCTTCTACTCGAAGGGCCGCAACACGCCGTTTGGTGGGATGCAGGTTCGCGGTCGCGCAGCACTCACGATGTGCGGCGGTCGGATCACGCACGCGCTTCCCGCAGTCGTGATTCGTCGCGGCGCCGAAACGGGCGCGGCCGTGGGGGCGATGTGAAGCGTCGCCCGCCGGCGATCCTCGCGCTGGAAGATGGCCGCGTATTCCGCGGCGAGTCGTTCGGTGCGCCCACCGAGACGACCGGCGAAGTGGTGTTCAACACCGCAATGAGCGGCTACCAGGAAGTGTTGAGCGATCCTTCCTACTGCGGCCAGATCGTCACCTTCACTTATCCGCTCATGGGCAATTACGGCGTCAACTCCGAGGACTTCGAGAGCGATCGCCTCCGCGCGCAGGGCATGATCTGTCGCGAGGTATGCGAGGTGCCAAGCAACTGGCGCTCGACTGGGCGGCTTCAAGACTTGCTCGAGCAGCGCAACGTGCCCGGGATCTGCGGCATCGATACCCGAGCACTCACGCGTCACCTGCGCTCCGCCGGCGTCATGCGTGGCTGTCTCTCGGCGACCGAGTCCGACGCCGACGTGCTGGTCGAGAAGGCGCGCAGGAGCCCGAGCATGATGGGCCTGGCACTCGCCGATCTCGTCACGACCAGCGAGCCCTACTGGTGGGGCGCTTTCGGGCCTGCCGAGACCGACGACGCGGCCGATGCCGCGAAGCCTCTCGCCCTGGTCTACGACTTTGGCGTCAAGTACAACATTCTGCGGCGGCTGCGCATCGAGGGCTTCCGCGTGCGTGTGGTGCCGGCGCGCACGCCCGCGCGCGAGGTGCTCGCGATGAAGCCCGATGGCGTCGTGCTGTCGAATGGCCCGGGCGACCCGGAGCCGCTCGACTTCGCGATCGACGCCACGCGCGAAGTGGCGAAGGCGGTGCCCACGCTCGGCATCTGCCTGGGCCACCAGTTGATCGGCCTCGCGTTCGGGGGAAAAAGCGGCAAGCTCAAGTTCGGACATCGAGGCATCAATCACCCGGTGATCGACCTGCGCACCCATGCCGTCGAGGTGACCTCGCAGAACCACGGCTTCTATGTGGACGTCGACTCGATGCCGGAGGGCGAGTTCGAGATCACGCACGTGAGCGGCAACGACCGCTCACTCGAGGGCATGGTGCATCGCAAGCTCCCGGTGTTCGCGTGTCAGTACCACCCTGAGTCCGCCCCCGGCCCGCATGACTCGCGCCCGTGGTTCAAAGCGTTCGCAGACGCGGTCGCGAAGCGGCGGGGCGAGAAGTCGACGATGAAACCGGCCGAGCTTGCGACCGGAAAGGCCCGCTGATGCCCGTCCGCCCCGGTCTCAAGAAGGTTCTGATCCTCGGCGCTGGTCCGATCGTGATCGGGCAGGCGTGCGAGTTCGACTACTCGGGGACCCAGGGTTGTCGCGCGCTGCGCTCACTCGGCATCGAAGTGGTGCTGCTCAACTCGAACCCGGCCACGATCATGACCGACCCCGAGTTCGCCGATCGCACCTACATCGAGCCGCTGCGCCCCGAGATCGCCGAGCGCATCATCGAGCGCGAAAGGCCGGACGCGCTGCTGCCGACTCTCGGCGGCCAGACGGCACTCAACCTGGCGATCGCGCTCGCGCATTCAGGCGTGCTCGCCAAGCACAACGTGCAGTTGATCGGCGCGTCGCTCGATGCGATCGAGACGGCGGAAGATCGCAATCGCTTCAAGCACGCCATGGAAGCCGAGGGGCTCCAGCTTCCCAAGTCCGGCTACGTGGACACCGTGCACGGTGCCGTGGAGCTGGCCGAGCAGCTCGGGTATCCGCTCGTGATTCGCGCTTCGTTCACGCTCGGCGGGCAGGGTTCGGGGCTCGTACACGATCGCCGGCAGCTGCGCGAAGTGGCGCGACTGGCAATCGCGCAGAGCGGCTCCGGCTCGATTCTGATCGAAGAGTGTCTGGTCGGCTGGAAGGAATTCGAGCTGGAAGTGATGCGCGATCGGGCGGACAACGTGGTGATCGTGTGCTCGATTGAGAACTTCGATCCGCTCGGCGTTCATACCGGTGACAGCATCACGGTGGCGCCCGCGCAGACGCTCTCGGATGTCTGCTATCAGGAGATGCGCGACGCAGCACTTCGCGTGATGCGGGCGATCAAGGTCGAAGCGGGCGGATCGAACATCCAGTTCGCCGTGCACCCGGATACGGGCGAGATGCGCATCATCGAAATGAATCCGCGCGTCTCCCGCTCCTCGGCGCTCGCGAGCAAGGCCACCGGGTTCCCGATCGCAAAGATCGCGGCGCTGCTCGCGGCCGGGCTCACGCTCGACGAGATCCCGAACGACATCACCCGGAAGACGCCGGCGTGTTTCGAGCCGACGCTCGATTACTGCGTGGTCAAGATCCCGCGCTGGGCGTTCGAAAAGTTCCGCGGCGCCGATCCGCGCCTCGGCACGCGCATGAAGTCGGTGGGCGAGGTGATGGCGATCGGACGCAACTTCCCCGAGGCGCTGCTCAAGGGCTGGCGTGGACTCGAGAGCGGGAGCGGCCTCCTGCCGGGGCCGGCGGCCGCGATCGAGCTGCCGGGACTGATCGAGGCGATCCGCGAGCCGTACGCCGATCGACTGCGTGACCTGTTCCGCGTGCTCGCAAGCGGTGAGAGCCCGGAGTCGGTGGCGGCGGCGACCGGCGTGGACCCGTGGTTCCTGCATCAGATGAAGCGCATCACCGATCTCGATCACGAGCTGACGACGGTCGCGACCCGCGACTCCGAAGCGGCATGGAGCGAGGGGCTCGTCTACGAAGCCAAGCGGCTCGGCATCTCGGATTTGACGCTCGCGGACCGACTCGATACCACCGAGGTCGAAGTACGGAGACGCCGTCACGAGGAAGGGATCCTGCCGGTGATGAAGGCCGTCGACACCTGCGGCGCCGAATTCGCAGCCGAGACGCCCTACTTCTACTCGACCTACGAAGATGAGACCGAGACGCCCACGAGCACGCGGCCGCGCGTGATCATTTTGGGCAGCGGGCCCAATCGAATCGGACAGGGGCTCGAGTTCGACTACTGCTGCGTGCAGGCGGCGCTCGAGCTGAAGGAGCGCGGCTACGATGTGCTGATCGTCAACTCGAATCCCGAGACGGTGAGCACCGACTACGACATCTCGAGTCGTCTCTACTTCGAGCCGCTCACTACGGAAGACGTGCTGAACGTGGTCGAGGCTGAGAAGCCGATCGGCGTAATCGTTCAGCTCGGCGGGCAGACGCCGCTCAAGCTGGCGCGATCGCTCCACGAGGCGGGCGTGCCGTTGTGGGGCACGCCGTTCGACGGGCTCGACCTGGCCGAGAATCGTGAGCGATTCCGATTGCTCATTCAGGAGCTGGGCCTGCTGCAGCCACCGAGTCTCACCGCCGCATCGCCGGCCGAGGCGCTGCACGCGGCGCGTACGCTCGGTTATCCGGTGCTGGTGCGGCCTTCGTACGTACTCGGTGGGCGCGGCATGCGCGTGGTGTATCGCGAGGAAGAGCTGCGCGACTGGCTCGAGCACGAAGCGCTCGTGTCGGCCGCGGAGCCGGTGCTGGTGGATCAGTTCCTGGGCGGCGCCCTCGAAGTCGACGTGGACGCGGTTGCGGATGGCGAAACGGTGCTGATCGGTGCGGTGATGGAGCACATCGAGGAAGCCGGGATCCATTCCGGTGACTCCACGTGCGTGATCCCGCCATTCACGCTCGGCGAAGAAACGGTCGCCGAGGTGCGCCGCGTGACGGCCAAGCTCGCTCACGCGCTCGGCGTCAAGGGGCTTCTGAACGTGCAGTTCGCGGTGCGCAACGACGAGGTGTTCGTGCTCGAGGCCAATCCGCGCGCCTCGCGCACCGTACCGTTCGTGAGCAAAGCGATCGGCCTTCCGCTTGCGCGAATCGCGGCGCGTGTCATGGCGGGCGAGCGACTGGCGGACATCGCACCCGCCGAAGCGCCCGAAGCCACCATGGTGAGCGTCAAGAAACCGGTGCTTCCGTTCGCCCGCTTCCCGGGCGAGGACTCGCTGCTGGGCCCCGAGATGAAGTCGACCGGCGAGGTGATGGGGCGCGACATGGACTTCGGCCGCGCACTCGCCAAGGCTCACCTGGGCTCGGGGGATCCGCTTCCCGACAGTGGAACCGTGTTCCTGAGCCTGCGGGACGACGACAAGCGTGCCATCACGTTCATGGCGAAGAAACTGGTCGAACTGGGGTATGACCTGGTGGCGACGCGGGGCACCGCGCGCTTCCTGGCACGCAACGGAGTACCCTGCCGCCAGGTTTTCAAGGTGCACGAGGGGCGGCCCAACGTGGTGGACATGATCGAATCCGCAGAGATCCAGCTCGTGATCAACACCCCGCTCGGACGTACGTCCGAGTACGACGAGAAGGCGATTCGCGCCAGTGCGATCGCGTACGGAGTGCCGGTGATCACGACGGTCGCGGGCGCCCTTGCCGCGACCTCCGGCATCGAAGCGATGCGGCGCGGACCGCTCGAAGTGACCGCACTGCAGGAGCGAATCTAGTGCGGCCGACCCGCGACTCGAGACTCACCGCATCGAATGCGACGGCACTTGCGGCGGCAGCGCTCGCGCTCGTGATCCTGTCTTCGTGTGCCTACTACAACACCTTCTTCCTGGCGCGCCGCAACTACAACAACGCCACGAACGGGCTGCCGTACGCGGTCGACAAGGGTGGCTCGAGCGCGCTCACGCAGAGCGGCACCACCGCGAATGTCGTGCCGCAGTACAACAAGGCGATCGACTACTCGAAGAAGGTGATGGGCGTCTACGCCAAGTCCAAGTGGGTCGACGATGCCTATCTGATGTGGGCGAAGTCGCTGATCGGCAAGGACGACCCGGGTCAGGCGATCGAGCTGCTCGAGGAGTTTCCGTTGCGCTACCCCGAGAGCTCGCTGAGACGCGAAGCGGCGTTCTATCGCGCCCTCGCACTGCGTCACTCGCGCAAGTACGCAACCTCGCTCGGCGCCTTTGACGACTTCCTCGCCTCGGCACCCAAGCACGACCTGACGCCTTACGCGCATCTCGAGCGGTCGCGTGTGCTGCTGTCGCTCGATCGCCCGCTCGACGCGGCCGAGGCCGCGAGTCGTGTCGTCGAAGGCTGGCCCAAGCACCTGCTTCGCGAGCGGGCATTGCAGGCACGCGCTGAGGGTTTGCTGACCGGCCGGCAGACCGACAAGGCACGCGCGGACTTTGCCGAGCTGGGCCGCCGGGCGGACAACGACGACGATCGCTTCACCTTCCTGTTGCGCGAAGTCGACTGCTACGAAGCGGCGCGCGACTGGAATGGAGCACTCGGACTGCTGCGCGGCGCGATCGGCTACGAGCGCGAGCCGGCGCTGGTCGACACCGCCGCGGCGACGGCCGGCTTCGGCGGTACCAGCAATCGGCAGGCGGAGCGATGGGGTCGCCTCAAACTGCGAATCGGCACGGTGTTGGCCCAGAGCGGCAATCGCGACGGAGCCCTCGAGTCTTTCAACGACGTGATCGCGCGCTACTGGCGCCAGCCGCTCGCGGCCGAGGCGCAGTTTCGCGTGGGCTACGTGTTCGAGACGGTCGCGGACGACTTCGAACGCGCTCGCGAAGAGTATGGAAAGGTGCGCCTGCAGTCGCCGTCGTCGTCGTTCGTCGGCCAGGCGTCCCAGCGCGACGCTCAGCTGGCGAGACTCGCGCAGTACCGGAACTCGACCGGCAGCGACTCGTCGGTTCGTATCGCAGAGGCGGCGCTGATGCGCGCCGAGCTCTACTTGTTCCAGCTCGACAAGCCGGATCGAGCACTCGAGGAATACTCCAAGCTCGCTTCCGACCTCAAGGGAACGCCGTGGGAAGCGAAGGCGATGACGGCCGAAGCGTGGGTGCTTCGCAACAAGCTCGATCAACCCAAACGCGCCGACTCTCTGTGGTGGGAGGTGGTGCGCCATCACCCCGAAACCGAAGCGCAACTCGCTGCGCGTGACTATCTCGAGGAGTCCGGGATCCAGGTGCCCGATTCGCTGATCAAACTGCCTCCGGTGCCTTCGCACGCCGACACGGTCAAGGACCTGCTCCCGCCCCCGGCGCCCACGCCGACCGCAATGGACCGCCGCCAGATGATGGCGGACTCGCTGCTGCGTTCGGGCTACGGCCGCTCGCTGTACGGAAGCCCGGACACGCCCGCGGCGCGATTCGATTCGCTCGGGCGGCTCGTGCCGCCGGGCATGCTGATGCTCGATCCTTCACGCGGGCTGCCGGCGCGATTCCGTCCAGACTCTCTGGATCGCTCGTCGCGTGATTCGCTCGCCGTCAGTTCGCCGCCCGTACCCGTTGCACCGAGCGCCCCCGACTCGAGCCTCACGGGTCCACCGGCTCCCGCGAACAAACCATGACCCGCGCCGTGACCGCACCGCGCCCGTCGGCCCTTCAAACTCGCGCGAGCCTCGCCGAGTACCGTCCGACCTGGAGTCAGGCGATCGCGCGGGTCACTCGTCACGAGGACTACGGCGCCGGCCATCGGTGGCTCGACCTCGAAGTCTCGAGCGGCATGACCGTGCCCGTTGCGGGGCAGTTCGTTCAGCTGCTGCTGGTGGCGCCGTCGCCGGTGTTGCTGCCGCGACCCATGAGCATCGCGGATGCGAAACTGACGCGTGGGCGCCTCACGCTGAGTTTTCTCTACGCGCCGGTCGGCACCGGCACGCAGTCGCTCGCGGCACTCGGTCCCGGCGATGCGATCGAATTGCTCGGACCGCTGGGGCGCGGTTATCCGCTCGAGGAGTCCGGAACGCCGGTGTTGATCGCAGGCGGCCGTGGCGTGGCGCCTCTGCTGTTCGCAGCCGATGCACTGGCCGCGCAGAGTCGCCCGTGCGTATTTCTGTTCGGGGCACGAACGCGTGAGTTGCTGGTCGGGCTCGACGATGCGAAGCGGAGACTCTCGAAGAGTGGGAGCGAGCTGCACCTCGCCACCGACGACGGCAGCAGGGGAACGCGGGGCAACGTGCTGCTGCTGCTCGAGAGGCTTCGGCGAACGCACCCGGGCCCGCTCGTCATTCACTCGTGCGGGCCGCACCGCATGCTCGAAGCCGTGGCGCGATGGGCGCTGACGCACGGCCGCCGCGCGCACCTCGCGATGGAGTCCGTGATGGCGTGCGGCACCGGAGTGTGTCGCGGCTGTCCGATGCCGCGCAGCGAGGAGTCGCGGCGGCGATTCGATCGCGAGCGTGGCACCAGTCCCTCGCTGTACGGCAACCAGGAGTACGCGATGTGCTGCACCGAAGGGCCGGTGTTTGCGGCTGCGGACCTCGATTGGGATCGCGTGGAATGAGCGCCACCCGGACTCCGCGGTTGACCACACGCATTGGCTCGCTGGTGCTGAGCAATCCGATCCTGACCGCGTCGGGCACCTTCGGCTACGGCGACGAGTACGCGCACGTGGTGGAACTGAGCGCACTCGGTGCGGTGATCACCAAGACCGTGACCGTCGAACCGCGGGCCGGCAACGCGCCCACGCGCATCGCCGAGACGCCGGCGGGAATGCTGAACTCGATCGGACTCGAGAACGTCGGACTCGCGCGCTACCGCGCCGAGAAGCTCCCCAAGCTGCGGAAGCTCGGCGCTCACGTGATCGTGTCGGTTGGCGGCGAGACCACGAACGAACTGGTGCGCCTGTTGGAGGCGCTGGGTGACGAACGCGATCTGGCCGGTTTCGAGATCAACTTCTCGTGTCCAAACGTATCGCGCGGTGGCGCGCGGTACTGGGCGGTACCGCGACGACTCGAGCGCACCATGAAGCGGCTGCGCGGACTGACGCGTCATGTGCTGATTGCGAAGCTGTCCCCGGACGTCACATCGGTGGGAGACCTCGCGATCGCGTGCGAGCAAGGCGGTGCCGACGCGGTCACCGCGGTAAACACCTTCGTCGGCATGGCGGTCGATCTCGACCAGCGGCGATCGAAGCTCAATCGCGCGACCGGCGGAGTGTCGGGGCCCGCGATCAAGCCACTCGCACTGGCGCGCTGTCATGAGGCCGCACGAGCGGTGCGCATTCCGGTGATCGGCTCGGGCGGCATCATGAATGCGCGAGACGCGCTCGAGTTCATCGCGGTCGGCGCCACTGCCGTTCAGGTGGGTACGGCGAGCTTCGTGCGACCCCGCGCCGCGCAGGAAGTGCTCGAAGACCTGCGGAGTCAGCTCACGCTGCGTGGGATCAAGTCGATCGATGAGTGGCGGGGCTGCTTGATGGACGCTCTGCGTCCGAGCGCAAACGGTCGGCCTGCACGCGCGGAAGTTGCCCGATGACCGAGATCGCCATCGCGTTCGACGTACCGTCGATAGCGGCCGCACTCGCGCTCGATGAGCGGCTGGGGCCCGGCCCCGAATACGCGAAAGTGGGTCTCGAGCTGTTCGTGGCCGAGGGACCTGCTGCAATCCGCGCCATCAAAGAACGCGGACGACGCGTGTTTCTCGACCTCAAGCTGCACGACATTCCGAACACCGTGCGCGGCGCCGCCGCTTCGGCCGCACGCCACGGCGCCGATCTGCTGACGGTGCATGCTCCCGGCGGCGCGGCGATGGTGTCGGCGGCGGTCGAGGGAATCGAGTCCGCGGGAGGGAGCACCAAGGTCGTGGCCGTAACGCTGCTCACCAGTCTCGACACCGACAGCCTGCCGCCCGGCTTCGAGAAGCCGTTCTTCAAGGACCTGGTGATCGAGCGGTTGCTGCGCCTGTCGCTGACCGCAGGTGCCCACGGCATCGTATGCGCGGCACCCGATCTGGAAGCGGTGCGCGCGTGCTATCGAGAGCCGTTCTTCGCCGTGACCCCCGGCATTCGCCCGGCCGGCGGTGCTGCTCAGGATCAGGCGCGCGTCGCCACCATCACCGAAGCGGTGCGGCTCGGCTCGAGCTTGCTGGTGCTGGGCCGCGCCGTGACCGGCGCCGCAGATCCACGCGCCGCACTCGAGGCCGCACGCGCCGAGCGCGATGCGGCGGTCGGGAGTCTGGCGGGCTGATCGCCCCGCGGCGCACACCCGAAGCGATCGTCACTTCGCTCCGGGTGCCGCGCGAGGTTTACTTCGCGATTGCGACCCTGGTGCTGACACGTTCGCCCGACTGATCGAGCGAGATCCAGTAGAGCCCTGACGCCATCGATCCCGGGAGCGACCAATCGACGGTCTGGCTCGGAGCTGTGGCGTGCATTCGAAGCTCGGCGATCCGCCGACCGCCGACATCGAACAAATCGAGTCGCGCAGGACCAGGCTGCAGAGAGTCGAGCGCGAGTCGAAGCGAACTGCTCGACCGGGCGCTATCGAGGACGCGCAGCGTGATCGCCTGCCGCCTGAGCGTCACGACGACTTCGGGGCTCGTGAGCGACTTGCCATTCACCACGTACAGCACGCGATATCGATGGCTTGCTCCCGAAGCAGCATGGGAATCCGTGAACTCGGCACTTCCTGAGCCCGAGGCCACCTGCGTATCGGCAATGTTCCAGCTCGAATCCGACCAGCGCTCGAGCGTCATGAGGGTTCCCGGGTCCGCCTGGTAGCCCCAGCGCAGATGAACGCCGCGCGAGCCTGCAGTCGCTTCGAGCCAGTGGAACCGGACGGCGGTCGGGAAGTTCTGTGGCTTGCCGTGAGCGATGACGACACTGGGGCTGCTGCTGGCGGTCAGTGCGACCCACGCCGCGACGTCGCCGGCGCCGTCGGAGTCGAGATCTCCGACGTAGGCCTCACGCGTGTAGTAGGTCGGCAGAAACGTGAAGAAGTTGCCGGCCTCGCCGCCCGAGCCGTCGTTGAAACCAATGCGCAGCGCCGAGCTGTAGCCATCGAACAGCCCGGTCGACGCGACGTCCAGGTCGCCATCTCCATCGAGATCGCCATAGGCTGGCGTGGGATAGCCTTCCGAGTCGATCCGTCCGGGCGAGGCGCGGAAGTCGAATGAGCCGTCGGCGAGCTGCACCAGCAGTCGAAGATTGCTGTGACCGGGACCGCCGAGATTCAGCAACAAGTCGGGGCGTGAGTCGCCGCTGAACTCCGCGACTGCGACGAAGGAAGGGTGGAGTGGACCGTGATTGTCGGAGAACGGTCCAAAGGTGATCGCACGGTTGCGCTGGAACACCGAGCTTCCGGCGAGACCGTAGACCACGAGAGAATCGATCCCATCCACACCGGGGCCATCGACACCCACGATCAGCTCGTCGTGTCCGTCGCGATCGAGGTCGCCGAGCGAAAACGCGGTTCCCCAACCGTCTCCAGGCACCTCGAGCGTGGCGGCCGTCGTGAAGCCACCGCCCGACTGGCCGAGGAACGGAGTGACACCGCCGCTCAGCGTGTGCGCGATCACATCGGTGAGTCCATCGCCATTCAGATCTCCTGAGGCGATCACGGCCGGAGCGGCGATCGATCCGAGCATCGTCGTCATGCCACTGCCAATCAGTTTCTCAAGTGTCGTGATCGTTCCGTTGCTCAGCGCAATCAGCCGGTGACCCCCGCCCGAAAACGGCGGCAACGCACCGCGAACATCGGGGCGAAGGATTTCGAACGGATCCAGATCGCCGTCCGGACGTTCGCGCGTGACGCGCACGCCTCCCGGGCCACGGAACACTAGTTCCGGCCCCGGCGTCGGGCTCACGTCGCCGATTCCGATCAGCGAGTCGGTCGCGGGAATCGCGTAGAGCTCGGGCAGGCTGACGTGAGCCCCGCGCCTGCGAGTCACGACCGCGAGTCCCTTGAAGATGCCGCCGCCGGGCGGCTCCGGCAGGAGCGCGAAGACCTCCTCGCGACCGTCTCCGTCTGCATCGCCGGCTGCGAGTCGCACGGCGCCGTATCGGTTCTCCACGTTGCCGCCCAGTGCTCCGTCGAAGAACTCGGCCACGGATCGATCCGCGCGGATGCGCGCCGTGCCCAGGCGACCGCCCACGCTGCGCGCGGTACGTACCAGCTCGGGGCGGCCATCTCCATCGAGATCCGCGGGAACCCACGGCTCGTCCGCGGCATTCAGCAGCAGCTCCGCGTCTCCTGCCGCCTCGGAACCGTTCCAGAACAGCGGAGCGCCCGCGGCTTGCGCTGCCTTCGCCGCCAGCAGCGAGTCGGGGTTCGCCTCGAGCGCCAGCGTTGTCGCGCCAAATGTTCCGTCGCCCTGATTCCAGTAGAGCTCCGCGCCGCCGCATTCGCTGGCGACGAGAATGTCGGGGCGGTTGTCCATGTCGAGGTCGCGCACCGTGAACGAGATCGAGAGACAGGCGGGCCCCGGCAGCGACTGATCGACGACCCATCCCGAGATCACGTCGTCGCGAACGACCAACACGGTCGCAGCCCCGTCGTCATAGCGGGCGCGGCTCAGTACGATCTCCGACTGCGCGTCGCCATTCAGATCCGCGACGACCGACGGGCCGTAGCCGGCGGGAATCTGCGTGGTGCTCAGGGGTGTGAAGCCTCCGCTTCCGTTGCCGCTCAAAATATCGAACGAGGCCGTGCCGACTGCGACCAGGTCGAGGCTCGCGTCGCCGGTGACCTCGCCGACACACCATCCCGCCGGGAGGGTGGTGAGCAGCGATTCGACTCCCGGCATGAAGTTGCCGTTACCGAGCCCGCGAAACACTTCGACTCTCGGCGAGGGAGCCGATCGCATGACCACGAGGTCCAAGTGTGCATCGCTGTCGACGCGCGCGAGCTTGAAGCTCACGCATCCCGAGATCGCGAGGTGCGGACCCTCGACGAGCGGTCCAGCTGCGGAGCTCATCCACAGCGCGACGCCGGGCAGCGTGCGATCCTGTCCGACGACGTCGAGGCGGCCGTCCTCGTCGAGGTCGCCGACCACGGGCGAGCCAGTAGCGACATCGCCGAGAATCGGGTAGATGACGGTGGGCTCGAACGAGGCCGCGCGGGTGATCGCCGGCGAGGCCAGCGCGAGCCCGAGCGAGGCGATCACGACCCACGATCCCGGAACCCGCCAGCGCCATGTAACAACCTTGAAGTCCATTTCGAACGACGGCTGCTCCGGCGTCCTCCCGGTCGAAAGCACGATCTCCCCCTGATTGGTCGGCCCTGCGAGCAAACGAATCCCACCTGGTTGAGCAACTGGTGTGCCCGCCCGCCTCGTAACACCAAACCCGCGCAACACGAGGCGGCTACGTACCCGCCACCGAGCGAGCGTTCGAATGCATGAGCAGGAATCTCCATGGACTTGTAAGGATCGCCGACAGGGTCGTAACAGACGAGAGGTGCAGGTGGTCAGAGGAGTAGAGTTGGGACCGCATGAAACACGCGACGCTTCGAAGCCTGGACGATGAACGCCTGGGGGGGAGCCATGCACGATGACGATGTTCCGGTAGGAAGGCTGTTCACCCGCCGCGAAGTGCTCACGCTGCTCGGAGTGACCGCGGGCTCGCTGGCCGCCGGGATGCCGTTCGATCCGCTCGCTCGCTCGCAAGCCGAGGGGCTGCCGCGCTGCATCGTTCGCCCCGAACAGACCGAGGGCCCCTTCTTCATCGACGAACGCCTCTCGCGCTCGGACATCCGCACCGATCCTTCGACCGGGGCGTTGAGCGCTGGAGCGCGACTCGATCTCGCGTTCGACGTCACGCGGCTGTCCGGCGCGACGTGCCGGGCGGTGCCGGGCGCGCGGGTCGACGTGTGGCACTGCGACGCACGCGGCGCATACTCGGACGTGGCGGACTCCGAGTTCGACACTGCGGGGCAGAAGTTCCTCCGTGGTCATCAACTCACGAATGCCGAGGGTCGTGCGCGCTTCACGACCATCTATCCTGGCTGGTACCGCGGGCGCGCGGTGCACATCCATTTCAAGGTGCGCACCGAACCCGACGCAGCGCGCGGACACGAGTTCACGAGTCAGGTCTACTTCGACGACGCAGTGACCGACCGCGTCCACAAGCTCGCGCCCTACGCCGCGCGCGGTGTACGCGAGTTGCGGAACTCGCGCGACGGGCTGTTTCGGCAGGGCGGGTCGCAGCTCCTCATCGCCCCGACCCGGTCACGGGCCGGCTACGAGGCGACCTTCGCGCTCGCGCTGGATCTGGGCTAGCCGGCGGCCCCAAGGGGCGCAACGCCTTGCGCCGCATCGCCGGCTCGGGCACTTTGCCGGGAATGAACGCCACCCCGGAGCGTAGTTCGAGCGGTGAGGCAGGCCACGAGGCCGACCTGATCCGCTCCGCCCAGCGCGGGGACCAGGCCGCCTTCGCGGAACTCGTTCGGCGTTACCAGCGCACCGTGTACCGGTGCGCGTACGCCCTCACGCGGAGCACCGCCGATGCGGACGACCTGTCTCAGGAGACTTTCGTGAGGGCTTACCGCGCGCTCGATCGCTTTCGCGTCGGGGAGCCGATGCAGCCGTGGCTGCTGCGAATCGCCACCAATCTGGCGTTCTCGTTATTTCGATCGCGCAAGCGGCGACCCGAGACGCCGATCGAACCGCTGATCGAAGCTGGAATGCAATGGGGGGTCGAAGACGATCCCGCGGAACATCTGGCGCACGCCGAACAGAAGCAGCGCGTGAACGCCGCGTTCGAAACTCTGAAGCCCGAGCATCAGGCCGTGTTGACGCTGCGGGTGGTGCAGGACCTGTCGTATGAGGAAATCGCTCAGTCGCTCAACATCCCGGTCGGAACCGTGATGTCGCGGCTGTCGCGCGCACGAGCCGAGTTGAAGAGCCGACTCGTCGAAAGGACCGGTAGTACTTGAACCATCTGACCCCTGATCAGTTGCAGGCGCGCTACGACGATCGGCTCGATGCGCGTACGCGCGACGCCGCGGACCGCCATCTGGAGTCGTGTGAGGCATGCCGCTCGGCGATGGCCGAGCTCGCGGCCTCCGACGCCATGCTGCGGGAGGTGCTCACGCACGAGCCGGGCGACGCCTACTTCGAGAGCTTTCCGGCTCGCGTCGAGGATCGGCTCCGCGCGGCCGGGCTGCGCGGAGCGCAGTCGCATCACGAAGAGGGACGATGGCTGGACTGGCTGCGATCGCCGCGCCGCGTTGCGTGGGTGAGTGGCGCGGCCGTGGTGGTGGTCGGGGCGGCCCTGGTGCTGATCACGTCGCGCGAAGATCGCATGTCGTCGCTCGACAATGCCGTGCTGCGGGAGCGTTCCGCGCAGATCGCGCCGCAATCCGCGCGATCCGAGTCCAAGGACGACGTCTCGGCGAGCGCTCCGGTCGGAGGCGATGCCCCGTCCGGCAATGAGGTCGCGGTTCCGCCGTCCTCGGTGCGCCTGGATCAAGACCGACGAACCGTGGCCTCGAAGTCCGAGAGGGCCGAGAAGGAGCGAGCCGAGACGCAGCCAAGCGTCTTGATGGGTGCCAAGCCTGCCGAGGAGCCACCAGCGAACTCGTCACCGGCGCCCTTCGCGACGCCCCCGCCGGTCTCGGTCGTAGCGCCGTCTGCCGACGCCACGCTCGAGCAGCGCAGCGAGTCGCTGGCAGAAGTCGCCCGCGAATCGGTGGCGAAGAGTGCCAGGCAGAAGTCCGCGTTGACCACCTCGGCACAAGTGTGCGGACACGTCGAGGATTCCGACGGACGTCCGCTGCGCGGCGCGGTCGTCACGCGTGTCTCGAGTGGAGCTTCGACGACGACTGCGGCGGACGGTGGTTTTTGCCTGCCGTCCGGATCCGGCGAGCTCTCGGTGATGGCGATCGGCTATCAGGCCGCGCGCATTCGTGCGGACGAGAACGGCGAAGCGCTGGCCGTATCGCTCAAGAGTGTCGATGTGCTTGGCCAGTCCCGCACCGCGCTTGGACGCGAAGGAGCAGCCGGCGCCGTCGCTCCGAGCATGGGATTCCGCTCGGCGGACGAGGCCGTGACCCTGCGCGATTCCGACCGCGTGGCGCAGTTGACGGCTGCGGCGCAGTCGCTCGCCGCCCGGGCTGCCCGGTCGCGCGACGCGGCGAGCTACGACTCGACGGCGGCGGCGTGGAGCGAAGTCGTCGCGGCCCTGCCGACGGTGGGAGCCAGCTCGAATCCTGCGCGACTGCAGAGTGCCGAGGCTCGCTTTCAGGCGTGGAGGCTCGCGCCGACCCGCATTCGCGCGAGGCTCGCGCGAACGGCGCTCGAGTCCTACCTGGCGCGCGATCACTCGAGTTCCGCGGCCGCGAGCGCACGCGCCATGCTCGAGCAACTTCCGCGTTGAGCGGTGGTCGACGAACCGAGGGCGGCCAGCAGAGCGACGGCGGCGCGATCTCCAACGACGCGGGAGCACAGGTGTCGAGATCGCTCGAGCCGAACGTTCTGGGGGACGACCGCCCCGGATTCGTCAGGTGTGCTGGTTACGCGCGCCGCGCGTGACCGGATGACTCCCGGCCACGCGCACGCGCTGCGGCCCCCGGGTGGGGGTTACTTCACGATCGCCAATTTCATGGTGGCGGTCGCGACCCCCTGCGAGAGTCGCAACCAATAGAGCCCCGCGGGAAGCGAAGTCTCGAGTTCGAATCGCACCCTCTGCTCCGAGTAGTCATCCGCGACCAGGCTTTGCGAGGCCACACGGCGACCCGCGAGATCGAGCAGGTCGAGCGCGATCGGGCCGGGCCTGCCGGGCGAGAAGCGTAGGTTGACCGAGCCGGTGGCGGGATTCGGGAAGGCGCGCGCGAGCCTTAGCTCAGGCCGCGGGACCGTGATCTCGATCTCGGCTGATTCGTACGCGGCGAGCAGCTCTCCCACGCGCAGCCGATAGGAGTAGCGGCCCCCGGGCTGAACGCTGTGGTCCTCGGACCCGTAGAGCCCGCCGCCCTCGGCACTCGGCGAGCCGAGCGAGTGTGTCGAGCCATCAGCGTCGCGACGCAGAACCGACATCTGAGCCGAGTTCGCATCGGCGACGTACCACTTCAGCACGACCGCATCGGGACGTGTCTCGCTGGTGACGAGCGAGGCGAGGGTGGGGGTGGTGAGATCCGGAGCGCGGCCCCACATCACGCCGACGCTCGAAGTCTGATTCGTCCAGGCGTGCCACCATGGGTGGTAGTGCATCGTCACGATGTCGGTTCCTCCATCTCCGTTGAAGTCACCGGCGACCATGTTCGTGTTGCCGACTTCGCCGAGTTCCCAATGCCAGACGCGGTGAAATGCGCCATTTGCATCGGCGGTGAGCACGGTGTTGTACGGCGAGCTTCCCTCCAAATGAGCCGGCACGATCAGGTCCGCGTTGCCGTCGCGGTCGAAATCCCCCGAGACGAGTTGCTGGCAGTACTCGCCGGACCCCCCCGATTCCCCTCCAAGCGAGTAGCCGCCACTCTCATTGGCGATCAGGCTGTAGACGAGCGGGGAGTACTCGGCGCGGGTGAGAAACACAAGGTCGAGATCTCCTCGATGGTCGAGATCGAGGATGTGAAGATCGGTTGCCTTCCGCACTCCCGAACTCATTGACGGACTCGAGCAGTCAAAGACCCTCGAGTGGGAGCGGGTCACCAGTCGGCCATCTGCCCAGGTCAGCACGCGCAGCGAGTCGGTTGCTGCCGTCCCTTCGCTGCAGGGGGTCTGGCCACTCAAGATCACGACCTCCTCCCGGCCGTCGTTATCGAGATCGGCGCATCGAAGCACGAAGGGCTGCTCACGCAGCGCGTTCGGCATCGGGTCCGTTACCACGACTGGGTTCATGAAATTGCCATCGCCAACATTGCGAGCGACGGCGAGCGCCGCGTGCGCTGTCACGAACAGCAGGTCGCAGCCGTTGACTCCATCGAAGTCACCGACACTGATCAGGTCGGGCCACTCGAGGTAGCAAGGCGACTCGAGCCGGCCATTTCCATCGCAGCGAGCGAGCTCGAGCACGTGAGCATTTCCTGAGATCAGGTCATCAGTGCCGTCGCCATCAAGGTCGCGGAAGAAGGTAGGCGGAGCCTCTCCGGCGCGAGTCGATGGCAACGAAGGCGCCAGATAGCGCGCGGGACCAAGCGAGCCGTCACTGCTGAGGGTTGCAACAGCAAGATGGGAAGTCGTCCAGAACACCAGCTCGTCTCGTCGGTCGTGATCCAGGCGTGCCCGAAAGTTTGCGCCAACGTTGTCTGGCCCGGGCTGGACGATCGTCGTCTCGTAGTTGCGGGGTCCCAGCGATCGAATGACCTGTACGAAATGCCCACGCCAATCCGACGTTCGCACGATGAGATCCTTCTGACCATCGCGGTCCAGATCGATGGCGCTTGCCGCGAGGACTGTCTGGAGAGGATCGGGGAGCTGGATGTGGAAGCGCGGCAGTGCCTCGAGGCTCGATGTCGGCTCCGAGACAGCGAGATAGTGTCGGTACCAGCGGTTGCCGGAAGTGCTGAGAAGTTCGCAGCCTTCGAACGAGTCGAGATTCTGGATGCCTGGCCACAGTTCGACATCGCGCCGCAAGATCTGCGCGCCGATCGCCCCGGAAGTCTCAATCTCGAACAGCCGTGAGTATTCGCCGTCATCGACCGCGACCTGGAGCTGGCTGTTGCCGAGCAAGTCTACGAACCTGAGCATGGTTGGAGCCCATTCCATCGATGCTCGAGCGCTGAGAAAGAGGTCACCCGACGAGTTCCGGCGGTACTGCAGAATCGATCCACGCGCACCTACGGACTCCAGAGCGAGCCCCACGAACAGGCAGATTCCCTCGGGAACGCGGCTTGATTCGATCCTCAGGCAGGTGATCGAGCCTCCCAAGTCAATCGACTGAACGATCGACAGCGCGCCGCCATTCGCCAAGCGAACGATGTGAACTGTCGAGTCCTGACGCGACGCGATGGCAAACTCCGGACGCCCGTCCTCGTTGAGATCGCCGACCGAGATCAAGTCGGCTTCGATATCGGGTAGCTCGACATGCCATCGGGTGAAGCCACCACGACCATTGCCCAGCCCGATCACGAGCCCCGAACCGTTCGTACCGCAGCCGACCAGATCCAGCGCGTCGTCGTCATTCGTGTCGACGAGCACGAAGGGCCCGAAAGGGTGCGGGGTGGCGCTGTGGTGTGCTTCGCCGAAGCGGGCGCCCCGAAGTCCATCTCGAATCGACAGTCCGTGTTCCGAACATGGTCCGATCAATTCGCTGAGCCCGTCTCCGTTCAAGTCGGCAAACTCGATCGGTCCATCGTGTCCCAGTTCGTAGACCGAGCCGCGGGCGAACAGATCGCTCCAGTCGGTCTCTGCTCGAGCCTCGGCCGACGACGATGCAATCGCGAGCGCAAGCACGAAGGATGCGATTCGCCCGCGTCCCGCTCGCGGTCGCGCGGATGCGGATCGGGCGCGATGGCTCGCCATGAACGTCCGCACTACGAACCGCCACAGCCCCACGCGCTCGAGCAGGCGCGAGGATCGGGCGCTCGCGTGAGCGGCGGGCTGCGGGTTCACGACGATTCGAGTTCGCGAGTCTGCGCTTCGGCGGCTCATGCGGGGGAGCATGATCGGGCCTTCCTCTTCCATGGGACGCAGCGGAACGTCGATGAGCACCCGCACTACGGCAAGCATCGAGCCACGCACGGCGAACGGCCCGCTGCGCGTGCAGTGCGAAGGCAGCGCGTCACTAAGCGAGCCGAGTAGGAACTACGCAGCGATCCAAACAGCTCGCGCAGCTCGAAACCGTCGCCGACTCCGACACCTGCACGAGTCCAGCTCGAATCCGGAGAGGGTTCGATGCTGCAGCGTCGGTGATTGGCCCGCCCGTGCACCGAACCCGGCTGCCAAGTGCCTATCGCGAAACAGCTTGTGCGGTGGGCAGGTGATCGGCGAACCTTGCGCCCGCTGTTTCCTGAGCCGGGTCGACTCGGGCGCAACATCGCGCCCTCACTCGCAGCGCACTCATGGAGAGCCGCCGTGGCCATCGCTCCTCAGCCGATCGACGAATCAGGTCTCACTCCCGAGGAAATCGAGCGCCACTGGTTCGAAAACGTCTACGCCGGCGATCGAATGCCGCAGCTCACGGTGCGCGCGGTCGTCATGGGAATGCTGCTCGGCATGCTCATGGCGTGTTCGAACGTCTATGTGTCGCTCAAGACTGGTTGGACGCTCGGCGTCTCGATCACGTGCTGCATCCTCGCGTACGCGATCTTCGCCACCCTGCGCAAAGTGTTCCCGCGATGGTTTCCGAGCTTCAGCATTCTCGAGAACAACGCGATGCAGTCCGCCGCGTCCGCGGCGGGCTCGATGCCCAGCGGTGGCATTTCGAACGCGATTCCGGCGCTCATCATGCTCAACCCGGCTTCACTCCCGGTCGACTTTCAGACCCGGTGCCTGTGGCTGATCCCATGGCTCGCGTGCATCGCCCTGCTCGGCGTGTTCCTCGCGGTGCCGGCCAAGCGTCAGCTGATCAACATCGAGAAGCTGCCGTTCCCGACCGGGCTCGCTGCGGCGACCACGCTGCGGAGCCTGCACGACACCAGCGGCGAGGCCGCCCGTCAGGCGAAAGCGCTCGGCTGGTCGGGACTGATCGGCATCTTGATCACGCTGTTTCGCGACGCGATTCCCAAGGGTGCGGCGACGATCGCCTTCCCGTGGGCTGAGAAGCTCAGCTGGGCGCCGATCAAGTCATGGGTCAAGTGGCCGAACCTGCCGATCGCATGGCCGCACGTCGAGTCGGTATGGGGCACCAGCTGGATTCGGATCGGCACGTTCAAAGATGCGCCGCTGTTCCTGAATCAGGTGACCATGTCGCTCGAGGGCTCATTGCTGTTCATCGCCGGCGGCGCGCTGATCAGCTTCCGGCAGGCGTGGAGCATGATGCTGGGCGCGTTCATCAACTACGTGATCCTCGCGCCGATCATGCTGAACGCGGGCGTCATCGAGACCGCGAGCTTTCGCAAGATCTCCGCATGGAGCCTGTGGATCGGGGTGCCCATGATGGTGACCTCGGGCCTGCTGTTGTTCTTCATGAACTGGCGCACCGTGGCGCGCGCCTTCGGCACGATCAGCACGTTCCTCGGCCGCAAGGGCGACGGCGGCGATCCGATGGATCGCATCGAGGTGCCGGGCTCCTGGTTCATCGCCGGCTGGGTGACGCTGGGGCTCATCATCGTGGTGCTCGGTCACCAGCTCTTTCACATCCAGTGGTGGATGGGCGTGATCGCAGTCTTCATCACGTTCTTCCTCGCGACCGTTTCGGGCCGCGCGACGGGCGAGACCGACGTCACGCCGGTCGGTCCGCTCAGCAAGATCACGCAGCTCACCTTCGGCGCGATCGCGCCCGGGAACATTCCGACCAACCTGATGACCGCCAACATCAGCGCCGGCGCGACCGCACATGCCGGCGACCTGCTGACCGACCTCAAGAGCGGCTATCTGCTGGGAGCGAATCCGCGGCAGCAATTCCTGGCGCAGATGTTCGGCGTGCTGGCGGGGGCCGTGGTCGTCGTTCCGGTGTTGTTCATCATCATCCCCGACATCAACATGCTCGGCACCGAGAAGTGGCCCGCCCCGGCGGCACTGGTGTGGCGTGGAGTCGCAGAGCTGCTGGCCAAGGGCGTTGGTGCTCTGCATCCCACCGCTCGTATGGGTCTTGCGATCGGAGCGAGCCTGGGCATCATCCTCACGTTGCTCGAGGTGTGGTTCCCGAAGGCCAAGAAGTTCATTCCTTCGCCGACCGGGTTGGGGCTCGCGTTTACGTTCAACGGCTTCAACTCGATTTCGTTCTTCATCGGTTCCTGCATCGCGCTGGCACTCGCGAAGTGGGCGCCCAGGGTCCACGAGCGCTTCACGGTGCCGGTGTCCTCGGGGCTGATCGCGGGCGAGAGTCTGATGGGAGTGGCGGTCGCGTTCATGGGGATTTTCGGCTGGCTGGAGCTGTAGCGCGGCCTTCAGCCGCTTCCGGCGCGGGCCGATAACCCCCGGGTGACCTACCCGGAGGGCTTCGCCATGTCCCGCTTCCCCTCGCTGGCCGCGCTCGCGGCCGTGTGTCTGTTGATTGCGCCGCTGACGGCCCATGCGGGCGCCACCGACGCGAATGCGACGCCGACCGATGCCGCGGTCACGCCGTCGGCCGCCGCCTGGCGTCAGCAGCTCCCGGCTGAAAGCCGCTCGCTCATGGACCGACTTGGGGCACGGCTCGAAGCGGCCTACGACGAGAAGCACGGTTACGTCGACAAGAACCGGCTGCCGTCCGAGAGCTCGATCGAGATCGCGTTGATGAACGGTCGCGGCGAAAGCGACAGCTACTGGAACGCACACGCGCGTCAGTCCGTCGATTGGATGGTGACGCTGTTCGACACCACCATGGGTGGGTTCTTCCACGGCGCCGAAGATTCCGACGTGAAGAGCGCCGCCTATGCCAAGCGCACCGATTCGAACGCCCGTCGCTTCGAAGCCGTGATGCTGGCGTGGGAAGCGACCGGGGATCCGCGACTGAAACGCCTGATGCGCAAGGAAGCCGAGTACTTCCAGCGCGTGCTCGCCGAAGGTCGCGCCGGATTCGTCTGGGGCCAGGTCGGCGATCGGCAGCTCTATCCGGAACCCAACGGGCTCGCGATTCGCTCGTGGCTTCACTACGCCACCCTGAATGCCGATCCGCGTGCCCGCGATTACGCGCTCAAGAGCCTTGACGCGGTGTTCGAACAGTCGTGGATGGGCTTCGGCGCGTTCTGGCGTCAGAGCTTCCTGCAGGATCTCGAGAAGGGCGCGCGCGCCTCCGATCAGGCAGTGATGGGACGTGCGTACATCTACGCCGCGCGCGTCGCCGGCCGCGAAGACGATCGCACCAGGGCCGAGGCGATCGGAGACCTGCTGCTCCAGCGCTTCATCGACGCCGAAGACGGGCACTTCAACACCACCGTCGCGCCGAAGAAAGACGGCAGCACCCGTGGCTCGGGTCGCGAATCGCTCGACAACGCGCTCGTGGTGCGCTTTCTGGCCGAGCTGACGCACCTGACCGGCGAGGAGAAGTATCGCGACGCAGCGCGCGGTACCGTGCGCGCGTTCGCCGAGGACTTCGACAAGATGAAGCTCGACGCAGCCGACTGGGCGCTCGCCGTGCGGGCGCTGAGCGTGAACGACCTGCCGAGCGCCCCGGAGTGGAAGAGCGTGGTGCAAAACGTACCGTCGACCCAGTCCCGCTCGAAGACCTATCGCGCCGGGAAGTAACCGGACCGCGATTCGCACCGTCTCCAAGTCGCGAGCCCGCACTGCTCACTGGTGCGGGCTTCGTGCTTCGACGTAATCTGCCGCGCGATGCGCCCACTCCCTCCTCGACCGCCGATCAACTCCATCGCGTCCGCGACGCGCTCGGAGCATTAGATGTGCGGCATCGCAGGCATCTATCGCTTCGGCGACCTCGGAGCAGCCGAGTCCGCCCGCGATGAAGATCGTGCGCTGGTCGGGCGCATGCTGCGCAAACTCGAGCATCGGGGACCCGACGACGAGGGGCTCGAGTCGGTGGGGCGGGTCACGCTGGGGGTTCGCCGGCTTTCGATCCTCGACGTCTTGGGTGGTCATCAACCGATCGCCGACGCCGAGCGTCGCGTGTGGGCGATCCAGAATGGCGAGCTCTACAACTTCCCCGAGCTGAGAGCCGACCTCGCGACGCGCCACCCGTTGCGCACGCGCACCGACACCGAGCTGTTGCCCTACCTGTGGCTTGAACACGGCCCGGCGGCGATCGAGAGATTGCGCGGCATGTTCGCGACCGCGATCTACGACACGCGCGCCCAGAGTCTGATGCTGGCGCGAGATCCGCTCGGGGTGAAGCCGCTCTATGCGGCACACCTCGGCGATCGGCTGCTGTTCGCCTCGGAGATCAAGGCGCTGCTGTGCGAGTCCGCGCTTCCGCGCACGCTCGACCGCGAGGCCGTCGAGCGCTACCTGGCACTGGGTTTCGTAGCCGGCGAACGCACCGCGCTCCACGCGGTCCGAAAGGTGCGGCCGGGATGTCGAGTCCTGCTGACGCCCGAGGGGCGCAAAGACGAGCGCTACTGGCCGTGGCCGCGGTTCTTCAACGCGGCCGGCGCTCACGACCCGGGCGGCGCTCGTGACCCCCATGCGCTCGCCACCGAAGCCGGGCGCCGCATCGCCGCCTCGACCGAGTCGATGCTGCTGTCCGATCGGCCGGTCGGCATCCTGCTCTCGGGCGGCGTGGATTCGAGCGTCATGGTGGGTCTGCTTCCCGAGGCGATCCGCCGCGAGACTCGCACCTTTTCGATCGGCTTCGAAGGCGCGGGCTATCACGATGAGCGTGCCGTGGCGCGACGCGTCGCGGAATTCTTCGGGACCCGGCATCGCGAGTTTTCGGTTCCGCTCGACGTGCGCGCCGAGCTACCGCGCATCATCGCGATGCTCGACGAGCCATGTGCGGACGCCGCGATCGTGCCCGCGCATCTGGTCGCCCGCGCAGCTTCGCAGGAAGTCACCGTGCTGCTCTCGGGAACCGGCGGCGACGAAGTGTTCGGCGGCTATCGCCGCTATCGGCTTCCCGCGTTGATGCGAAAGCTCGGCTGGATGCCGCCGGGGCTGGCGCGGGTCGGGGCGAGCTGGTTAGGCGAGTTGGATCATCATCGGCGGTCGCTTTCCGGTGAGCGAGCGATCATGGTGCGCAAGCTGCTCGAGGCGCGCGGCCGCGGCACGCCGCTCGCATCCTATCTCTC